>DASUDW010000254.1:0-2910 GCA_036275415.1 Chitinophagaceae bacterium
AGAAAAGTCTTCAGTTACCGGTCAAAGCAGTATACCATTCAATCAGCTGAGAAAAATGTAACAGGCAGGAAGCTGCTGATCGATGTAAGCAATGGCCGCAGGGCCGGCGGCGGTTTTCATATTGCCCCTGCTGCCAGGGCCGACGATGGTTTGCTCGATGTGGTAATTGCTGAATCATTGAGCCCCCTGCAACGGCTCCGTTATTTACCTGTAATTGAAAAAGGCAAGCACCTGGGGCTGCCATTTATTTCTCATTTTAACACTAAAAGGATTACAGTTAACTCCGACTCACTTATTCAATACCACCTGGATGGGGAATATTTTGAGTCACAACAACTACAGGTAGAAATTATGCCAGCTAAGTTTTTGTTCAGGCATTAAAAAAGCCCGATTCTTGCGAACCAGGCTTTAAAGCGAGATGTCCCGATAGCAATCGGGAAACGTTATTGATTAATAATCGTTATTGTATCCGCCACGGTCACGGTTGTAGCCACCGCCATTACCGCCTTTCTTAAATCCGCCGCCGCCACCTTTGTAGCCGCCGCCACCGCCGCCGAAGCTTCTTTTCTTGAAGCCACCGCCGCCGCCACCTTCCGGTTTAGGACGGCTTTCGTTTACAACGATGTTACGGCCATCAACTTCGGTACCGTTCAATGCTGCGATAGCAGCCTGTGCCTGGTCGTCGTTGGGCATTTCCACGAAGCCGAAGCCTTTGCTGCGGTTGGTGAATTTGTCAGTAACAATTTTAGCTGAAGTTACTTCGCCGTGAGTTGCGAAAAGATTGGACAGGTCCTGATCTTTCAGGTTCCAACTGAGGTTTCCTACGTAAATGTTCATTTTGTGAGTTTTTAAAAATAAAAGTGTCAACAGTAAACAGTAACCAATGAACATTCTACGGTTTTTCGAATCGTTCAGGACTTGTGAAACTGAAAGAGCACCAAAATACAAAACAAATTAACGGATTTTTCCCATATTAATTGTCAAATTGTTCTTGCAGAGATTGAATAGAATGCTAAGTCGTTGATTTTTAATGGCTAAAATGATAGATTTTATTATATAAAGGCGGAAAAGAAGAGGTTTGTTCTCGTTTACAGAACTTAAAGCATTAGTAGCATCAGGTTGTCAAATAAGGCATTTGCAAATTGAAAGTTCTTTTGGATAAGGGTAGCCATAAAAAAAGTCCTCACAAAGGAGGACTTTCAATAAGCTGGCATTTATGCTGCTTATTCAGCTACCACTTCGAATTCCATTTCGGTGTTGTGTCCGCTGCCGAAATCGATGGTGGCTTTATAAATGCCTAATTCTTTAATGTCATCATTGATGCTGATCTTCTTGCGGTCAATTTCATAACCCCTTTGCTCACGGATAGCACGGCTGATCTGCAGGGAAGTAACGCTTCCGAAGATCTTTCCGCTGGTGCCTGTTTTGGCGCCGATCTTAATTGGCGCTTCTTTCAGTTTATCGATCACATTGTTGATCTCAGCCAGCATTTTCTCTTCTTTCTTGCGAACCTGCTTTAGTCTTTCTTCCAGTTGCTTGCGGTTGGAGGGGCTGTTTTCCACGGCCAGCTGGCGGGGCAATAAGAAGTTACGGGCATAGCCGTTTTTAACTTTTACCACCTCGTTCTTTGCACCTAGATTGTCAACATCCTGAATTAAAATGATTTCCATATACTTTGTTTTTATCCCAATGAATTACAGGCTTCATTGTCTCCCGGTATTGCTGCCGGGATTAGGGAAGTGCCTATTTCAATAAATCTGTTACGTAAGGCAGTAATGCCATCTGGCGGGCTTTTTTCACCGCATCTGAAACTTTGCGCTGGTATTTCAGGCTGTTTCCGGTAAGGCGGCGGGGCAATAATTTACCCTGCTCGTTCAGGAATTTTTTCAGGAACTCCACATCTTTATAGTCGATGTAACGGATGCCGTACTTTTTAAAGCGGCAGAATTTTTTTACCCTTTTATCGCTTTTAATAGCGGTGAGGTATTTGATTTCGTTTTTTGCCATGGTATTAAGCCTCCACTGCTTTTTCGGTTCCTGTTTTTACGCCACTTCTCTTTTTGGCATTGTACTCGACGGCGTATTTATCGAGTTTAGTGCATAACTGACGAAGTACATTCTCGTCACGAAGCATTTGGATCTTCAGCTTCTCGTTGAAGTCGGATGGCGCAGTGTATTCCATCACCCAGTATAAACCGGTGGTTTTTTTCTGGATGGGGTACGCCAGTGATTTCAGTCCCCAGGGGTTTTCAGCAACTACAGTTCCGCCGGCATCAGTTACCATTTTGGCATACTTCTTTTGCTCGGCTTTGAACTCGTCATCGCTTAAAACAGGGGTAAAAATCACCATCAATTCGTAATTGTTCATCTTACCTGTTTTTATCCCGCCTCAGGCGGGAAGGGTTAAAAAATATATTTCCCATTGGACAATCCTTTTTTTGATCCAGGAAAGAATCCTGCTACCGGCAGGATTTGGGGCGGCAAAGATAGGAGAAAGCTGCCAGATCTGAGGCTACGGATGCAGGAAATTTTGGGTCAGTGCCTTTGAATAGGCTCAATAGCAACAGGCATTTTCTTTTTTTTAGCTAAGGCGTTGAAAAACAGTAGTTAAAATCCTTTTTTGCCGGATTTAACTTCTCTAAGTAATACCAGGTAGGTAGGAAAATGGTCGCTGTAGCCGCCTCTGTATGTATTACCATCCCAGGTACGCATTGGATAGCCTTTGTAACGGCCTTTATTTTCCACCATATATTCTTTATTGAAAATATGCTGCTGGTAAAAGAAGAAACCGTCCTGGTCTTTACTGAGCCAGGGATAGGAGATAAGGATCTGATCGAAGAGACCCCAGGCATCCTGGTAAGCCAGTGTACCAATTCCTTTTTTATACAAATCTGTCCATGGGTTGTACAT
>DASUDW010000255.1:0-5680 GCA_036275415.1 Chitinophagaceae bacterium
TCCATTTCTCCGGTTTTACATTCAGCAATTTATATTCCACCGGTATTTCAGCCTCTTTCAGTGAAGTGATATAAGCATTGATGCCATTAGTGTATGCATCAAATATCTTTTTCGCTACCGGGTCTTTTTCGATTTCTCTTACGGCATTTTCTGCTGCATATACCATACCCAGACGTCGTTGTTCTTTATCATAATTTATAGCCTTGGGCCCGGCAATTTCGCTGGCCCTACCGGCGGCAGCTTTTGTCTGGAGGTCAATCTGGAACAATCGGAATTTTGCATGCAGGTATCCCTGAATGAAATAGAGGTCTTCGTCATTTTCGGCAAATACATGGGGTACCAGCAGGTCATCAAAATACACATCAGCCTTCCCTTTTAAACCGGTTAGCGTCAGTTTTTCATCAAAACTTTTATTGGCTGGTTCGGCATTTTGCCAAAAACCATGTTGGGGACTAAGAAACTTACCCATTGGCGGAACAGTACCCCATTGTTTGTTAAGAGAAAAAATTAATCCGGCAGTAACAATCGCAGAAACGGAAAAAGGAATAATACGCATTGAAATACAATTAAAAAGGAAAAATACGTAATAAATCAGATGCAAAATTGCCACGAGGCACAAAATTTACCTGTTAGTGGTATTGTTTTTGAGTAATGGAGTTTGTTTTTTTGCTTCATAATCATTAACCAAAAAACCTAAACAATGACACATTTAAAAAAATGGGTATTAACCCCTGCATTCGGTATTGTACTGTTCACCGCTGTTTTCACTTTTACTTCCTGCAAAAAAGATGATTGCCCTGCTCCCACCTACCCTATTGAAGGCCTTTGGATTGGCAAATATGGTAATGGTACCGCAACGCCTGCCTCCGGCTATTCGATGGTAGTTGAACCGGGTGGTAAACTTACTGTTGCCGACGGAGACAACATAACAACTTCCACAAAGGCTTACGGAACCTGGACTCTTTCCGGCAACACTTTTCAGGCAACCTACACCTATCCTCCAAGTACTACTTATTCAATAAAAGCAACCTGGAGCAATAGCGGTAAACTTACGGATGGCACCTGGGGACCAGGTTCTACACCAACCGGCAGCGGTACCTGGTTTATGGACAGGAAAAATTAATAGCTGTCGAATATTTTTGTAAAGACCATCTTTTGATGGTCTTTACTTTTTGTGCTAACTTCAATGACTTAAAAAACAATTATATGCCGGTATTAATTATAATCGGAATCCTGGTTTTCCTGGTCATTTGGATCATCAGTATTTATAATGGCCTTGTTCGATTAAGAAACAGAAGAGAGAATGCCTTTGCTGACATTGATGTACAACTCAGGCAACGACATGATCTTGTACCTCAGCTTGTAGAAACAGTCAAAGGCTATGCTTCGCATGAAAAAGAACTTTTGATGAAAGTTACAGAAGCGAGGACTGCTGCCATGTCCGCAAAAGCCATTGATGATAAAATTGTTGCTGAGCAGCAATTGACTGCAGCGCTGCAAGGTTTAAGGGTGCAGGTGGAAGCGTATCCGGACCTGAAGGCAAACCAGAATTTCCTTCAATTACAGGAAGAGCTAAGTGATATTGAAAATAAACTGGCAGCCAGCCGCCGCTTTTTCAATGGTGCTACCACTGAATACAACAATGCGGTAGAATCATTTCCCGGCAACCTGGTGGCCAGGAATTTTGGTTTCAAAAGAGAAATCATGTTTGACCTGGGAACGGAGAACCGTAAAAACATGGAAGAGCCTCCAAAAATCCAATTTTAACCCCGCCCCCGAAGGGGAGTGTAGAAAATGCAATACACAGGACTGGATAAACAGATTCGAAAGAATAACTTTAATTCTCTCTTACTCTTAATTGCATTTCCGGCATTGTTGCTGGCGATGTTCTATTTATTTTTCTATTTCACTTCCGGTGAACATCACGAGGACCCGGACCTGCTTTTTATTCAGGTAATGCCTTTTGTTTTAATTGCTGTCGGCATATGGTTTTTTATTGCATGGGCAGGTCATGCTGCTTTTATACGCATGGCTACCGGCAGCAAACCGCTTGAAAGAATGGAAAACAAACGGGTGTATAACCTTACCGAAAACCTTTGTATTTCCCAGGGGATGACAATGCCCAAACTTTATATCATTGAAGATGATTCTTTAAATGCATTTGCCAGCGGTATTGACCACCGTACTTATTCCATATCGCTTTCCCGTGGTATCATTAACAAACTGGATGATGATGAACTGGAAGGGGTGATCGCTCATGAACTGACACATATCCGCAACAGGGATGTGCGGCTGCTGATCGTTTCCATCATTTTTGTGGGCATTTTCGCCTTCCTGGCAGAACTTGCTTTCAGGTCCCTGCGATTTGCAGGCTCAGGAAGAAAAAGCAGGGACAGTAAAGGTAGCGGCGCCATTATCCTGATTGCCATTGTAGTAACAGCCATTGCCTATTTTTTATCGATCCTCCTGCGTTTTGGTATCAGCCGTAAAAGAGAATACCTGGCCGATGCCGGCAGCGCTGAGATGACCAAGAAGCCTTATGCTCTGGCCAATGCACTTAGAAAAATTTCCAACGATCCGCTCATTGAAGCGGTGGAAAGCAGGGATGTGGCTCAATTATTTATTGACAATCCAAAACCATCTACCCATAAGCCGGCCTCCTGGGATAATATGTTTGCCACCCATCCGCCTATTGAAAAAAGGATTGAATTACTGGAGCAGTTTGTATAAACCCCTGCCCCTAAAGGGGACATAATTACGTAATCATCTATGCTAATGCTTTTACATTATTCAAACAGAATATGACCTTAGTAAAGCTTTGTTTATAAACAGATGGCCTCCCTTTAGGGAGGGCTTAAGACTCCCTGCCTCCCAGCATTGGCACAAAGGAAAACCGGTCAAATACTTCTTCCTTTAATGCCCCGTTCTCCAATTTGGTGATTCTTTTCATTTGCTGAATATCACCGGCACCGACAGGTATAACCATCATTCCCCCTGTCTTTAATTGATCTACCAGTTTCGACGGTATATCCGGAGCCGCAGCGGTAATTATAACACGGTCAAATGGGGCATAAGTGGGAAGACCCTCATAGCCATCGCCGTAAAAGAATTTGATGGTTGGATACTTTTTTAGAAAATCAAATTTCTTATTGGCCTCAAACAGTTTCTTCTGCCTTTCGATAGTGTACACCTGTGCTCCCATTACCGCCAGCACCACAGCCTGGTAAGCACTGCCGGTTCCTATTTCCAACACTTTCATAAAGGGCTTTATTTCGAGCAACTGGCTTTGATAGGCCACTGTATATGGCTGAGAAATTGTTTGGCCTTCTCCGATTGGGAAGGCCCGGTCTTCATAGGCTACTTCGTCGAACGCTGAATCAAGAAAAAAATGCCGGGGAACTTCCAGTAAGGCATCCAGTACTCTTTCATCGGTAATTCCTTTGGCCTGTACAACCTGAACCAACTTTTTACGTAGGCCTTTGTGCCGGTAAGTATCTTCTGTGGGTCTCATAAGCTAAACAAAAATAAAAAAGCAGCACCGAAATGCTGCCTTATCTTTTCCTTTTAAAGAAATTAATTACAATTTCATATCTGCAATCACCGCCTTGATCTTTTCATCGAGCTCTGCATTCACTTTGTCAAACTGTGACGCATCTGCCAGTTTTGTATTTACACTAAAATAGAATTTGATCTTCGGTTCCGTACCGCTAGGCCTTGCAGATATACTGCTCCCATCTTCCAGAATGAACTGCAGCACATTAGATTTAGGCAAATCAATCGCCCACTCCTCCCCTGTTTGCGGATTGGTTCCTTTCCTTAATTCATAATCCAGCAGTTTTACCACGGCAGACCCGTTGATTGTTTTCGGCGGATTATTCCGATAGCTTTCCATCATGGCAGCAATCTGCTGCTGACCATCCATTCCTTTTTTGGTAATGGAAATAAGGTGCTCTTTATAAAAACCGTATTGTACATAAAGGTCAATCATTTTTTCAAAAAGGCTTCTTCCTTTTTCCCTTTCATAAGCCGCCATCTCACAAAGGAGGGCTACTGCGCTAACACCATCTTTATCCCTGATCTTATCACCGATCATTAGACCAAAACTTTCTTCACCGCCGATGATATAGTTTTCCTCTCCTTCTTTCTGCCTAATTAAATCTGCTATCCACTTAAAGCCCGTCAGCACCCGGTAGCAACCCACACCATTACCGGCAGCAATGGCATCAATCATCGGGGTGGTAACAATGGTAGTGATCACCATGTCATTGGGATTTGCTATACCTTTCGTTTTTCTTGCTTCTATAAGGTAATTAAAGGCCAGCACAGCTGTCTGGTTGCCATTCATCAGCACCCATTTGCCATGCGAATCTTTGACACCGATAGCAAGTCTGTCAGCATCAGGGTCTGTTCCGCAAAGAATATCCGCATTCAATTCCTCTGCCAGTTTCAAACCGTAACTCATAGCTTCACTTTCTTCCGGGTTGGGATATGCTACGGTAGGGAAGTTGCCATCGGGTATAGCCTGTTCTTTTACAATATTTACATTCTTAAACCCGAATCTTTCCAATACAGGCGGCACTAACTTAATACCAGTGCCATGAATCGGTGTGTAAACGATCTTCAGGTCACTGTGTTTGGCAATCACTTCCGGATACACACTCAGCCCCTTCACCATTTCCATGTACTTTTCATCCAGTTCTTTTCCAATGATGGTGATATTTCCCTCACCGCCATTCCAATTCACATCATCAACCGAAGCAATCTTGTCAACTTCCTTGATCACATTCTTATCATGCGGCGGTACCAACTGGGATCCATCGTCCCAATATGCCTTATACCCGTTATATTCTTTGGGGTTATGAGAGGCGGTACAAACCACTCCTCCCTGGCAGCCTAATTCCCTTATGGCAAATGACAATTCAGGTGTTGGCCGCATATCTTCAAATAAATATACTTTAATGCCATTGGCAGCAAAAACATTGGCCGTTGTTTCAGCAAAGAAGCGGCTGTTGTTGCGACTATCATGTGCAATAGCCACTTTAACACCACCAGGGAAACATTGTTTCAGGTAATTGGCGTAGCCCTGGGTAGCCATGCCCACTGTGTATTTGTTCATCCGGTTGGTGCCCACACCCATCAGCCCACGCAGGCCGCCAGTACCAAATTCCAGGTTCTTGTAAAAAGCATCTGCTAATTCTTGGGGGTTATCTGCCTTTAATTTTCTTATTTCATTTTTGGTTGCATCATCGAAGTTGCCGTTAAGCCAGGCTGCTACTTTCTGTTCTATTATTTCATTCATACATCTTGATTAAAATGAGGCGCTAAGATATTGAATTTCATATTTTCAATTTGCATACAGCTTGTTAGCGTAAATTTGCTGTTTATGAAGCCGGCAGGTATAATACTATCATCGTCCCTTGCTTGCCTGTCCGGCAGGCAGGCGACTTCCCGTCCTTTTTCCCTCTCGCTATTCAGCATATTGGCAACCTTCTTTCTTTTTATCAACAGTCTAAATGCGCAAAATAAAACTGATAGACTGGCCGCACTTTCAAAAGACACCGCCAAGAATATTGACAACCCTGAAAATCTTAAAGCTTTTTTAGAGAAAAGAGGGGACAAGAATTTATCCTATTACACCTTAAATGCTCAACAAAAGAAAAACCGCACATGGCTTATCACC
>DASUDW010000256.1:0-36327 GCA_036275415.1 Chitinophagaceae bacterium
CGGCATCCTGATTTTCTATACGGTTGGCGAAATATCATTGAACTGAAACTTACCGATGAGATAAAGCAATACGAAACTGACGGAAAAAGCCTGCAGCAGGTGTTTAAAGAGCATATGGATAAAAATGGTTTTGGCGAGTGGGTGAGCAAAAAATTAACAGAACGGTTTGATGAAACAAAGCTAATGCTGGAAAACCTTATGCAATTAATGGAAACAGAGAATGAAGCAGCTGCAGAAGGGGAAGAAGTACCCGAAACTATCATGGCGGCCGATAATAAGGGAAACCTTGATGAAATAGCTGTAGATGATATTAAAGACAGGGCTGCTTTATTTATGGCCCACAAAATGCATGAGGCCAATCTTACATTAAAACAATTATTTTTCCTGGGCCTGGATGATGATGAGACCAAAGTGAATAAGGGACTATGCAGTGCCGCAGACATTTTACAGTTTGCAGCGGAAAAAAAACTGGTCCTGCAGCCGGAAGACAAGGATATGATTGTGATGTTACATGAATTGGAATTCGAAAAAGATGGGAAAAAAAAGGAAGTAAAAAGTTCACTGGTGGTAAAAGGAGAAGACAATTTACATACCGCCATGGCAAAAACAGTTGGCCTGCCGCTTGGCATTGCTGCCAAACTTATTTTAAAAGGAGAAATCGGACTAACGGGCCTACATTTACCTACTCACAAAGAGATCTACCTTCCTGTTTTAAAGGAACTGGAAAAACTTGGGGTTAAATTTCATGAAGAAATAACATAGTAAACCCAAAGCAACAGAAAAACTAAGAATTTTATTGAAGATTTCACTACCCTGCCCTGTTGAGCATTTCCAGTAATTCATTCATACCTTCCGTTGCAGGCTTTTCAATGGTAATAAGATTGGCGGAAGATGATACGTATGGTATTTTCTTATCAATGACATAAACAGGGATATTGGGTCTTGTGTAATTTACCAAACCGGCTGCCGGATATACCACAAGTGATGTACCCACTACGAGAAAGATATCTGCATCACGAACAACCGGAATGGCAGTATCTATCATTGGTACCGGCTCTTCAAACCAGACAATATGCGGACGGAGTTGTGTTCCATCTTCTGCCAGGTCACCTAATTCGATATCTCCCTGTATATCATAAATCAGTTTTTCATTTGCTTCACTTCTCATCTTGAATATTTCGCCATGCAGGTGTAATATCCGGGTAGATCCTGCCCTCTCATGCAGGTCATCAATATTCTGTGTTATAACTGTTACGTCAAACTCTTTTTCCAATGCAGCCAATCCAAAGTGAGCTGCATTGGGTGTTGCTTCTGCCACATTTTTCCGGCGCATATTGTAAAAATCCAAAACCAGTTTAGGGTTCTTTCTCCAGGCCCGTGGCGTTGCCACTTCTGTTACATCATATCCTTCCCACAAGCCGTCACTGTCACGAAATGTTTTTAAACCGCTTTCGGCACTGATACCGGCACCGGTTAGTGCCACTAATTTCTTTTTTGCCATGACCAAAAGTAAAAAGAAAGCCGGTTGCGAAAGCAATCGGCTTTCTTGATCCCATACAGTCTGTTTTACTTTTTGTGGTCCTTACCTGATTCAGGAAGGATCATATAAAGAATAATGCTGTTTCCGGTTATTGAAACAGGATCATGCCTTACTTTAATTTGGTGAAGAGAATAGACACACTGTCTGCAGATTGTACCTGCAAACTGTCCTGCGTAAGTTTGATGATGGTGAATGTTTTTCCTGTTGAATCAGCGGTATCATCTTTCCATACCAGTGCATTGGCTTTATTCCATTCATAATGCAGGGTATCGGCTTTCAATGTATCATTGGCAGCACGAAGAATAATCCCTTCTTTCAAAAAATCATAACTGTAGGCACTGAAAACTGAATCTGTACCCGCATCGGCTTTCCATTTGCCGATAACCCATTCTTTGCTGAAGGCAACTTTTGTTTCCTTATCTTTTTTTCTGAGCACAAAAAAATAAACTCCTGCTCCGGCTGCCACTACCAGCAGCCCGATAATAAAATTTTTCATGGCTATACTTTTTTAAAGGTTAAAATGTAAATCAACTATTGATTCCACTTCCTGTAAAAAAGTAACCTTTTACAAATGTTAAACGAAAGTTTTCGGAGAAAAAAGGAGTAATCCGGGAGTGAATCATTCACCCGCCATTTTCAGAATAATCGCCCATTCAGCTTCTGTAACCGGCTGAACAGACAGTCGGCTTAGTTTTATTAAAGCCATATTGGCCAGTTTTTTTTCTGCTTTTATTTGAGCAAGGTTTACCGGCTGCTTTAATTTTTTATACGGCTTAAAATCAACAGCTACCCAGGCTTCTTCTGTTGTAGTTGGATCCTGGTAGGCTTCTTTTATAACTTTTGCAATGCCTACTATTTCTGTGCCTTCATTGCTGTGGTAATAAAAAGCAAGGTCGCCTTCTTTCATAGCCCTCAGGTTATTCCGTGCAGCATAGTTCCTGACCCCATCCCAGCATGTTTGCTTATCTTTTTCAAACTGCTCCCAGGAGTATTTAAAGGGTTCAGATTTTATCAGCCAGTATGCCATAGAATAATTTTTTCAAGCCTGATGTTTTACCAGCCACTTGCTAAAACATCTGCCAGGTGCATCGTTTTTAAATTATACCCCTTTTGCCCGATATAGCCCTGCAGGTGCATGAGGCAGGAATAATCGGTAGAAATAAGATATTCAGCTCCGGTAGCCAGTGCATTTTCTACTTTTTGTTCCCCCATGCCAATGGAAATAGGTTCAAATTTAACCGCAAAAGTGCCCCCAAAACCACAACAGGTTTCCACATCATTCATTTCCAACAGTTGAAGGCCTTTTACTTTTGATAAGAGTTGCCGTGGTTCCTTCTTGATCTTGCATTCCCGTAAACCCGCACAGCTATCATGATAAGTGGCTTTACCGCTCAGGGAAGCACCAACATCATCTACCTGCAACACATTTATCATGAAATCGGAGAATTCGTAAATACGTTTTGCCAGGTCTTTAACCTCATTATGTACGGAAGAATTATCAAAAAGTTTGGTATAATAATTTTTTACAAATCCCACGCAACTGGCACTGGGGCCTATAATATAATCGCTACCACTAAAGTCGCTGATGAATTTTGAACAAACGGCTTTTGATTCATCCCAAAATCCGGCATTGAAAGCCGGTTGACCACAACAGGTTTGTTCTTCATTATAAGAAACGGTGCACCCCGCCTTTTCCAGCACTTTTATCATATTAAATGCCGTATGCGGTGATAGCTGATCAACGAAGCAGGGTATAAATAGCTGTACGTTCAAAATGATTTATTTTTTGAAAGACCTTACCAGATCAATCATTTTTATGGCTGTAATAGCAGCCTCCTCTCCTTTGTGTCCATGTTTTCCACCTATCCTTTCCATGGCTTGTTCCTCGTTATTAACGGTGAGCACCCCAAAAATAACCGGTACAGGAAGCAACAAATTCAATTGCAGAACCCCTTCTGTTACCGCTTTGCAAACATATTCGAAATGAGGGGTATCCCCTTTTATCACACAGCCCAGCGCAACAAAAGCATCTGGCCTGTTTTTTTTACTGGTATTATCCCAAAAACTTTTGATTGCAAAAGGTATTTCCACAGCACCGGGTACAGTTAAAACAATTGTCTTTACCCGCTGTTGCTTTTCCAATTCAGCAATGGCACCTCTTTCTAACTGATCTGTTATGGCAGCATTCCACTCTGTTTTCACCAAAACAACACAGGCATCCTTTTTAAGAATGCCTGCTGTGCCGGACAATAATTTACTATTAGCTATATCCGCCATAATTTATTTTTCTGTACTGTAAACTCCCAATTGAGCGAGGTAATTATCAGCATCCCTTCCTTGTTCGGAAGCTGGATATTTTTCTTTTAATTCCTTATAAAGCTCAATGGCACTTTTGTTATCATTCAATACCCTTTGTGCCAGGTAGGCGGCCAGGAAGAGGCTTTCGGCAGAATTAAACGCATCATCAGGGAAATAATGACCTGCCTTTTTATAGTAGTCAAAAGCATCCTTGTTTTTGCCCAGATCCGCATAAGCATCCGCTAATAGCTTGTAAGCCCGGGCCTGCAGCGGTTTTGAACTGGTGCTGAAGCTTTTCAGGTACTTTACCGCTTTGTCGTTTTCATTCAATTTAATATAACATGAACCTGCATAGAAATTGGCAAGGTTGGCGGCATCCGTACCACTGTATTTGTCAATTACTTTTAGGAAGCCCAGGTGTTGTCCGTCACCATTCAGTGCAAGATTCACGGAATCCTGCCGGTAATATTCTTCTGCCTTAAACATGGCTTCTGCGGCCTTGTCTTCCTTGGGTTTTTTAAAGTAATTCTGGTAAACATACCAGCCACCCACAGCCAATAATAAAACAAGGCTGGCGCCGGTTATAATTTTACCATATTTACTCCAGAAATCTTTGGCTTTGGCTATCACCACTTCACTGCTATCCTGATCCTGCACTACTTTCTTGTCTGACATAATTCAAATTCTATTTTACAAAAATAATTTACAATTACATTAATCTACGATAAAAGGATAATGCTGGTCCACATACACATCCTTTAATACTTCACTATCATCCGGCCAGGGACTTTCTTCTGCAAACTTTACCGATTCTGTTACTATGATATCCACTCTTTTATTAATGACATCAATTTCTTCTTGTGTAGCGAACTTATTTTCTAAGATTGTGTGTAAAACCTGCTGAATCGGGTCCTTGCTCTTGTATTCTTCCACTTCTTCTTTTGTACGATATTTTTGAGGGTCGCTTATGGAGTGCCCTTTGTAACGATAGGTTTTAATTTCCAACAAAGTTGGTCCGCCTTTTTCCCTCGCCCTTTTTACAGCACGGCTTACGCCTTCATGCACCGCTTCTGCACTCATACCGTCAATTGTATCAGCAGGCATTTCATAAGCATCAGCCAGTTTATAGATATCAATTACGTTGGAAGTCCTTTCAACAGAGGTGCCCATTGCGTAATTATTATTCTCGCATATGAAGATTACGGGAAGTTTCCAAAGCATGGCCAGGTTAAAAGTCTCATGCAACATTCCCTGGCGGGCAGCTCCATCACCGAAATAGGCCAGTACCACATTATCTGTACCACGATATTGCTCAGCAAATGCCAGTCCCGCACCGGTTCCGATCTGTGCTCCTACAATACCATGGCCCCCGTAGAAATTAGCTTCTTTCCCAAAGAAGTGCATACTGCCACCCTTACCCTTAGCGCAGCCTGTGGCCTTGCCGTACAACTCAGCCATACAGCTATTAACCGACACTCCTTTGGCAATTGCCAAACCGTGGTCACGGTAAGCAGTAATAAAAAGATCTTCCGGTCTTGTGGCTGTCATACAGCCTGCAGCAATGGCTTCCTGGCCCACGTATGCATGAAAAAATCCACGGATTTTACCATCCATTTTATATTTCTCTTCTGCCATCAGTTCAAACTGACGGATCAACTGCATTAATTCGTACCAGTACAGGTAGGTTTCTTTTGAAAATTTGGTAGCCACCGGCTAAAAATTTGAGCCGCAAAAATAAGGGAAAGATGTCAATTTATCATTTTCCGTTTCGGGATACAGATTTTTGATTTCTACACGATTATGTGCAGTTTGCCCCTTTACTTGTTTTGCCCCCTTGGCTGTTGCTTTATCCCCTTTATCTTGCAGGAAATGCTGGCTTTAAAGCACATATCGCTATACAATTTCAAAAACTATGGTAACCAGTCCTTTGATTTTGATAAAAGGGTCATTGGAATTTACGGGAACAATGGCGCCGGTAAGACCAACTTGCTGGATGCGATTCATTATCTCTGCTTTACCCGGAGTTATTTTTCCCGCCAGGATAACCAGCATGTCCACCATGGCGGCGATGGTTTCCGTATAGAAGGCCAGATAGCCTACTATGGCAAGGAGGAAAAAGCGGTTTGTATTTTCCGGGAGACGGGTAAAAAGGAATTCCTGGTGAACGGAGCAGCTTATGATAAATTTTCACTGCATATAGGTCGTTATCCCTGTGTGGTCATTGCACCGGATGATTCGGCTTTGATAACCGGTGACAGCAGGGAAAGAAGGGCTTTTACAGACGAATTACTGAGCCAGCTAAACCAGGATTATTTACAACAACTAATCATTTATAAAAAGGTACTGGAACAACGTAATTCCCTCTTACGTTCTTTTGGGGAGTCGGGCAGAACAGATTTTTCCCTTTTGGAAGTGCTGGATGAGCAATTAGTGAGAAGCGGGGTTCAGCTATTTGAAAAGCGGAGGGAGTTTATGATTGATTTTTTACCCCTGGTAAAACATTTTTACCAGGATATTGCCAGGAAAAACGAAGAACCGGCTCTTTTGTATGAGAGTGATTTGATACAAACACCAATGAAGGAACTCCTGGCAATCAACAGGCAAAAAGACTGCCTGGCACAACGTACTACAGCAGGTGCGCATAAAGATGACATTGACATAAGATTAGGAGATATGCCCTTTAAAAACATTGCCTCCCAGGGCCAGCGAAAAAGTTTACTTTTTTCTATGAAGCTGGCAGAGATGGAACTCCTTAAAAAGGAAAAACACTTTGCTCCCCTTTTGTTGCTGGATGATGTTTTTGAAAAACTCGATGAAGACCGTATCAGCAACCTGCTGCACAAAGTTTGTGTGGAAAACGACGGACAGGTGTTCATTACTGATACGCACCGGGAAAGGCTTGAATTACACCTTCAACAACTTAATGTGCCGTTTCAGCTAATTGGTCTTTAACTTACCTGCCGACCTGATAAAAGTGTAAATTTGCCTCATGGGGGAATATTCAATCAGCGAAGCCATGCAGCAGTTCCTTAAAAGCAGCCGGATAAAAGGTGGCATACAGGCTTTGCAAATTGAGGATATTTGGGAGGAAATAATGGGGAAAACCATTGCCCGTTACACAGACAAGCTTCAGATCATCGGAGATAAACTGATAATAACCACTTCCGTTGCCCCGCTTAAGAATGAACTTATTTACCAGAAAGAAAAAATAAGACAGCGGGTTAACGAAGCATTAAAGGAGAAAGTGGTCAAAGAAATTATTATCCATTAAGTCATTCTATTCTTACCCGGGGGTCTACTACACCATAGAGGACATCTGCCAAAATATTGATCAGTATAAAGAATGTAGCTGACACCAATACAGAGCCCATAACAACAGGATAATCCAGTTTTTCCAAAGCATCTACTGTTACTTTTCCGATTCCTTGCCAGCCAAAAATATATTCTACAAAAAATGCACCGGCCAGCAATTCGGCAAACCAGCCTGTAATAGCGGTAATAACCGGATTTAAAGCATTTCTAAGCCCATGTTTCCAGATAACCGATTGTTTGCTGAGTCCTTTTGCATAGGCTGTCCGGATGTAATCCTGATCCAGTACATCCAGCATGGCGCTTCGGGTAAGTTGGGTTATTATGGCCAAAGGCCGTATACCTAACGTAATGGCAGGTAATACAAGGTTTTGCAAAGTAAGCCGTTTATTACCCTCCTCATCGATGGTAAACCAACTGCCGGCAATATGTAACCCCGTCCAGTCGCTCAATACAAAACCAAAAAGATAAACGATGATAATGCCCATAAAAAAAGAAGGAGCAGAAATACCTACAATACTTGAAAAAATGGCACTTGTATCCAACCAGGTATTTTGTTTTACAGCAGCCATCACTCCCAACGGTATGCCAATTAAAATGGCAATAAACATGGCGGCAACAGCCAGCATAAGTGTCCCCGGAAGTGCCTGCATCAGAATCGTCCATACATCTCTTTTACTCTGATAAGACTTTCGCAGATACGGCAATTTGAAACCCACTTTCTTCTCCCCGCCTAAAAAAAGCCCTTTTAATTTCTTGCTTTCAATCTCATTTTTAGAATGAAAACAAATTGGTGAAACATCGTTCAGGTAAAAAATAAATTGCTTCCATTTGGGCTGATCAAGGTAAAGTTCTTTGCGGATATTGGCCTGTGTGGCAGCATCACCTGATTGCCCCATTACCAGTCTTGACGGGTCTCCGAAACCCTGGAAAAGGAAGAACACCAGCACCACCACCCCCAGCAGCACTACAATGCCGTAGAATGCTTTTCGGATGATGTACTTCAGCATTATTATTTATTTTTTGAAGTGGTGTCAGTTTCAACTGTAGTAGCCGACACAGCCGGTATTACAGGTTGATCATTAATTAAGCGGAGCATCTTACTCATATCTTCTCCGCTGTATTTAGCCATTACCGTACCCTTTTTTAACAGATATATGCAAGGATTGCTCCTTGCCGCAGTTTGGATAGCTTTATAATCACATTTATAAACAGTTATATCACTAAAAGTGGTTCCTTTTACCAGGAGTTCCTTATCCCCTGCGCTGGCTGTTATTACAAAGGCGGGTATGTTTTTAGTCCTTGCAGCCCTATAGATTTTTCCAAAATTTTCTTTCCAGTAATTACCGGATTCCTGAATTTTCTCCACAAAAAGCAAAATAGCGTAAGGTTGCTCCAAAACATAATTTGTTGAGTCGAGGTTGCTTTCTCCTGACAACACAAATCCTTTAATTGCCGGCTGATTATTTTGGCCTTGCCTTACTACCTTATCATACCTTCTTACAAACTCATATTTGTCTTTACTGAAGTCTTCCGGAAAACTATCAGCTGTGAATTCTACTTCTTTGCCTTCTTTTTTATAGACAAAAGTTACTACTGTACTGTCCGGCACAGCATTAGTTGGCATTTTCATCTT
The DNA here is from genome assembly GCA_036275415.1 of Chitinophagaceae bacterium. Classification (GTDB taxonomy): domain Bacteria; phylum Bacteroidota; class Bacteroidia; order Chitinophagales; family Chitinophagaceae; genus JJ008. The sequence goes on from DASUDW010000256.1 coordinate 8,784, forward strand.
TTCGGAAATATTATTTCCTCTTTTAAATGGTAAGCAATCTACTATGGGCAGATAATTGAGTGTATACCACTGCACTCCAAAACTGAATATAGTCACCAGCATCATAGCTGCTGTACCCGTTTTTTCTCCAAAGAGAGGGCGGATATGTTTACGTTGCCAGAAAAGGAATGCGATCATAATGGTCAATACCACATCTTTCAAAAAAGATGTTCTGGATGTGATAGGAAGACAGTCTCCAAAACAACCGCAATTGGTAGGTTTTCCGGTAACAAATGTGTAGCCGGTAAGGAAAGTAAAAAAGACAATCAGCAACAACAAAAGCCAGCTAAACAACCTTATTCTCCAACCAAGCAATAAAGCGAATCCTGCAATGATTTCAAAGGCATTCATTAGAACAGACATCAGTAAAGTCCAGCCGTTGAAACCATGAATGCCCCAAACTTCAAAAAACTCCTGCATTTTATAACTCAGGCCATGCGGATCATTGGCTTTTACCAGACCGGAAAAAATAAAAAGCAATCCAACCAGGATCCTGAATGAATGGATAACAGCCTTCATGTTATATTAAGATTAAAGCAAAAACAGCATAATTAATAATATCCAGGTAATTCGCATCAACGCCTTCACTGATTATAGTTTTGCCATCATTCCCCAGTATCTGCCTGATGCGCTGTAGTTTCATCAATATAAGGTCAGTAAAACTTTCCTGGCTCATACTCCTCCAGGCTTCCCCGTAATCATGGTTTTTGTCCTGCATCAGCCTTTTGGCGGTTAAAATATACTTATCATACAAAACAGAAACCTGTTCGGCAGGCATTTCCTCCGGGGCATCATGTGGTAATTCCAGCTGAATAAGTCCAATAACCGCATAATTAATAATCCCTTTGAATTCAGCCGCAATACCATCAGAAACCTTCTGTTCCCCTTTTTCCTGGATAGTCCTGATACGCTGTGCCTTTATGAAAATCTGATCGACAATGGAGATTGTTCGTAAAACCCGCCAGGCCGTGCCATAGTCTTTTGCTTTTTTCAAAAAAATTTCTCTGCAGGCTTCCACTACCTGGTCATATTGTTTATTTGTATCGGACATAGGTAAATTGAAAACTTATTTTGAATGAGGACTTACACTTCACAATGTTAACTTAGCATCAAAAATAACGAACTGCCGCTAATGTTTACGCTTAACTGCAACGGAAGATTACTGGTAACGGATAAACCGATAGTCATGGGCATAATCAATGCCACACCGGATTCATTCTATGCTGACAGTCGATTTACCGGAGAGGATGCGACTTTGGCCTGTGCAGAAAAGATGCTTAAGGGTGGCGCCTCTATATTGGATATCGGCGGCCAAAGTACCAGGCCAGGCAGTTTACCAATTTCAACGGAAGAAGAATTGAAAAGAGTGATCGGCCCGATTCAGGCAATCAGTAGAAATTTTCCTGAGGCATTTATTTCCATTGATACTTATTCTTCCACAGTGGCAAAAGAAGCGGTAAATGCCGGTGCTGGCATAGTAAATGATGTGAGTGCCGGTACCCTGGACAAAGAGATGATTACCACTGTTGCCGGATTGAAGGTGCCATATATACTTATGCACATGCAGGGTACTCCTGAAACCATGCAGGCCGAGCCATATTATGATGATGTTGTAAAAGAAGTACTGGATTTCTTTATCCAAAAAATAGACCGGCTTACCCGGGCAGGCATTACCGATATCGTCATTGATCCGGGATTTGGTTTTGGCAAAACCATTTCACACAATTTCGAGTTGCTTCGAAACCTTTCTGTATTTCAGGTAACCGGAAAGCCTGTTCTGGCGGGCATTTCAAGAAAGTCAACCATCTATAAAACACTTGGCATTACACCGGAAGAAGCACTTAACGGTACTACTGTTTTGAATACCATTTGCCTGTTAAACGGAGCTTCCATTTTAAGGGTACATGATGTAAATGAAGCCGTGGAGGCAATAAAGCTTTACCAGGCTTACAAAAACTAAAAAGGTTTTACTGTATGTAAAACCTTTTTAAGACATTGGAATCATTACCTTAACTAACCTAATCAACCATTCGTTTCACAAAACACGGATATAATGAACAAGCAAATTTCAAGGGGTATTTTCAAGGGGTGCGAACGGGTTAATACATGATCATGGACTAAAAACGGGGCCACTCAATTACCCATCTCCTTTTAACACCTCAAATTTCAGTAAATATTCCTTTCGTTGTATCACTTTTTTGATTGAGTAGTATCAATTTTTTGCTGTTGTTGCTTTTGCAATTCTTCCAATTCAGCCCTGGTTGGCGCCTTGTCTTTCACATCCGTAACTTTTATGTCGAAAATCAGGTGCTCAAAAGGCTTAATTCCTGTACGTGGATCCGGGCTGGGGCCATATGCTAATAAAGATGGTATGTAAACTTTAGCTATACCTCCTACCCGTAGAAACATAACTCCTTCATCAAACCCTTTTATCATCTGTCCTGCACCTAAAACAAACGATAATGGCTGTGTGTGGTTGAAGGCAGGATCTGTGTTGCTGTCAAATTTTTTCCCTGAAAAACTGGTACCTGTATAATCTACCGAAACATATTTACCTGAATCAAGCAGGTTGCCTGTTCCGGGATTGATTATTTCCACCCAGGCACCTGAAGGTGTCTTTTGAGCCTTAACTCCTTTTTCAGTAAGGTATTTCTCCAGAAAATTAATCTCCTTTTTCAAAAAAGCTTCCGTTTCTTTCTGTTCATCTGCTTTTGCGGCAGAGTCGCTTTTAAATATCTGCAATACTTTCACTGTTGTTTCTATCCTGTCACCCTTTTTCAGATTTGGGGGCACACCGTTGGGTGATCTTTTGATAAAAGTATCCACCATCTGAACTGTAATAATACTATCACCTACCCTGAGATCAGTCCATATTTCAGAAATATCATATGGCTCTTTATAGTTGGTGATAGGTATATAGGCAGGCAGACCATTGGTGGTGTTGTAAACAAGACTATCCTTAATTTTCCTGATAAAACTGATTTTAATAATGTCACCGCTTTCTACCCGTTGAGTGTCACCGCTTCGAAAGATCTTATAAGGCATGCCACCTGGTGTTTTTTTATAACTTATTTTACCACAGCCGGCAGTCATCATCATTACCAATAAAAGAAAAAATGCACTTGTTTGCTTCATATTATTATTGTTATAAAATTTTATTGTAAAATATTTTCATTTTCCTTTAAAACAGCTTTAAAATGCGCTACTGTCTTTTCCAAAGAATCACTGCTTCTCCCGCCTGAAGCGTTATAATGGCCACCACCCTCAAAATACCTGCGGGCAAACGTATTACAATCAAAATCTCCTTTGCTCCTAAAGCTCCATTTACGTTCTTCATCCCTGTCAATGACGAGGGCCACCAGTTTTATTCCCTGTATGCTTTGGGGAAAATTTACCAGCCCTTCTGTATCACCGGTTTTTATCTGATACTTGATGAGATCACTTTTAGGAATGGCGATTAGTACAGTATTATACTCGTACAAAACCTCCATACGGTGCAAAAGAACATGGCCAACAAATCGAAGACGGTTCTCGAGAAAATTATCAAAAAGCTTATCGTGAACAGGCCCATGATTCAGGCCCTTTGATTTTAGCACTGCAACCAGTTTATGCACCCCTTCATGTGCCGAGGAAAAACGAAAAGATCCGGTATCTCCAACAATTCCTGCATACAGGCATTCGCTAATTTCTTCATTGATTAGTTCCCCGTTACCTGATTCAGTAATAAAATCATAAATCATTTCACAGGTTGAACTTTTTGAGGTATCACTCCTTCCGAACGTAAAGGATACAGCATCAGGTTCCTGGTGATGGTCGATAAGTATTTTGGTACAGGTAAGCTGTGCCAATTTTTCTGTCATTGTTTTTGTTCTGTGAAAAATGTTGAAATCAAGACAAAACAACCACTCTGCTTCATCCAGTATTCTGTCAGCTTTTTGCCTTTGTTGCTCATAGTCTATTACTTCTTTTACTCCCGGCATCCAATCTACCCAGCCGGCCCAATTTGTGGGAGAAATTACAGTAACAGTATGCCCCAATTGAAGCAGGAAAAGCCGTAATGCAAGGGATGAACCCATGGCATCGGCATCCGGTTTCTGATGTGTGGTAATAACCACATTTTTGGGTTGGGTCAATTCAGGAAATATCTGCTCAAGCGGTTTCATAAAACGGGTGCAAAGATAAGCCATCTCTTACTTTGAATAGGCTTTAACATTGATTTTCATTCAATAAACATCATCGGCAATCCATAATTTATTTGATTTCCCGTTGAAATTGGCGGTGTATTCAGTACCTTTGCGGCCGAAAAAAATCAAACTATGGGCAATCGAACTTTTACAATGATTAAACCGGATGCTTTTAAAAACGGTCATGCCGGGGCTATTTTGGACAGAATTTTACAGGAAGGATACAATATTAAAGCTTTGAAAATGACAAAGCTTACACCTGAGAAGGCAGCTGAGTTTTACGCCATTCATAAAGAAAGGCCTTTCTTTAAAGAATTGGTGGAGTTTATGTGCCAGGGCCCTATTATTGCAGCGATCCTGGAAAAGGATAATGCAGTGGAAGATTTTCGCAAACTAATAGGCGCTACTGATCCTGCTAAAGCAGAAGAAGGAACCATTCGTAAGTTGTATGCTGCCTCTGTGGGTGAAAATGCTGTTCATGGCAGCGACAGTGATGAAAATGCTGTAATTGAGGGCAATTTTATGTTTTCAGTTCTGGAGCAATTCTAACTCCGGGAACATAATAGCAAAATACCGGCCTGATAAAGGGCCGGTATTTTTTAATAACGGGTTCTGATGGAAATTACTTTTAGGGAGCCGGTATAATTAAAACTTGCCCTTTTGAAAGAAGGAGGCCCGAAGGCGCCAATTACATTATTGGAAAATCCATATCCTTCTTTGGGGATACCTAAACCATTTGTATTAAGCTTTTGATCGTTGTTTTCATCATGTAAAATGGCAACCGCATAAATGCCTGCAGAAATATCCGTAAAAGTGATTGTTGCTTTTTTATCTTTTATCAGCAGTTTCACCTTTTTGACTGCTCTGTCGGGATTGTCGGGAAATCCACTACCCTCCTTATAAACACTCACCAGCACATACCCATTGTTATGATGTAGCCCGGTAACATCAACCCGGAGACCCGCTTGTTGTGTTGTAAAGGAAAAAGACTGAATTAAGATACAGATGAAAAATCCGGTTAAAACTGCAACAATTTTTTTCATCTGCCTTTTTTTACAAATGTGAAATTTTATTGAGTTATTAGTTGACAAGACTCAAACTTTCGCAAATTACTTATAAATGCTTTGTGCAATGTGAAAGTGAAAAATCACATTTTGTATTGAACATTAATTCAGGTTCCATTTACGTAACATAGCTGATGCAGAACGACTGTTTTTTTGATAATGCCACATTTCAACAGCAGTAAAATGGTTTTTCCTGGTTTCAGAATTGTTCTCTACAAAATAAAGTGATTCCTGAACCTGGTTATCAATTACTTTTTTTAATTCATCGGGAATAATAATACTTTCTTTTTGCTCACTATTTTTCATAATCATTTCCTTTTGTTAGATAAATAACAAAAAGCAGGATCAATGGTTTAAATAACGTTTATAACAACTTTAAAATAAATGTTATCATTTTACCACTCTAGGGGCACCTGCATCAATCCATGTGGCAAAAATTTCACTCACTTTCCATGTCCTTCCTGCATAAAGCCTTGGCCTGGCAATTATATACTCAAAAAAGTCTGCAACCTCTTCCTGCTTACATGCTGCCATTACGGATAAAATCTTTTTGCCTTTATAATCTCCTGATGTAATCTCTTTGTCAAGGGATGGATCGTTTTCCAGGAAGTAATTTCCTGTATACCTGATATCTGCTACCACTGAATCCATTAACTTTTTTTCTTCTTCTGCTGTCCACCTGGAAAATATCAGATACCTGTCGTAGAAAGGCTGTTCATTAACTGATTGTAAACGTATAAAATGTGCTGCCAGTTTCGGGAACAGTCCATAATATATCTCAGTTTTATCCATTAGTGTATAAAGCAGGTCACCCTCTTTTAATGGTATTCCGTTTTTGTTAACGATAGCAAAGTAGTAGTAATTGGATTTTATCAACTGGCACCTGCCAAAACCCTTCTCAGCAGTGTCTTTAGGATTTGATTCATAGACTCCCCGAATCAATCCCAACTGTTTTTCCTTTAATGTTATTTGTTCTGGCATTTCCAGTTGCACAATCTTTACGCTGTCGTTGCCATCGACGATATAAGATGTAATCGGGAAAGCTCTTAACCATTGCTCTTTTTGTGCAGTACTTTGTAAACTAAATTGAAACTGAAGTAAAAAGCTTAGTATAAAGATTTTACGCATCGGGAAGGTTTTAATCAAACTTAAAAACAATTATTACCCTTTTTTATCAGTAGTAGTGGGTATCTTGAGCCCTTTATTTAAAGGGTGTATGTATAACAGATTTATGCTTTTTGCTAACAAACAGTTGTGTATAAACTACACAATTCCTACAATTCACTATTTTTGACAGGATAAAAATTATAATGGAAAAGAAAGTATCCAGAATTGGTGTAATGACTTCAGGCGGTGATGCCCCCGGTATGAATGCCGCCATAAGGGCAGTAGTTCGTACAGGTTTGTACCATGGACTTGAGGTATACGGAATTATGAGGGGTTACCAGGGCCTTATCGAAGATGATATTTTTAAAATGGAATCAAGGTCTGTAGCCAATATTATTCAGCGGGGTGGCACCATACTAAAAACAGCCCGGAGCAAAGAGTTTATGGAATATGAGGGCCGGAAAAAGGCCTATGACAATCTTAAAAAGAGAGGAATTGATGGCCTTGTTGTTATCGGTGGTGACGGTTCTTTCAGGGGTGCTGTTAAATTCAGCCAGGAATTCGATATACCCTGTATCGGTATTGCCGGAACTATTGATAAAGATATACTTGGTACAGATTTTACCATCGGTTTTGATACGGCTGTTAATACTGCAGTAGAAGCAATTGACAAGGTCAGGGATACAATGGATGCCCATGACAGGATTTTCATTATTGAAGTAATGGGAAGGGACGCCGGTTATATTGCCCTACACAGCGGAATAGCTACGGGTGCAGAGAATATACTTATTCCCGAACGTAAAACGGATATGGATGATATCATCGCCTCACTGAAAGAGAAGGAACGCCGTAAGAAAATGGTTAACCTGATCGTAGTGGCAGAAGGTGATGATTTTGGCGGAGCCAATGAAGTGGAAAAAGTATTAAAAGAGAACCTTCCAAAAGCTGAAATAAGGGTTTGCATATTGGGACACATTCAACGGGGTGGCTCTCCCAGTTGTATCGACCGCCTTATTGCCAGCCGGATGGGTTATCATGCTGTAGAAAGCCTGATGGAGGGCCGTCATAATATTTTTGTTGGTATCCAGAACAACAAAATGAATTATATGCCACTGGAAAATGCAGTAAAGAATAAAGGCAAAGTGAGTGATGAGTGGATGAAGATCGTTAAAATACTGGCCAGTTGATCAATCAACAATAATTACACCTCTTATTATGAGCAAAAACATTGAGAAATACCTTCATAAGAATTTTGATAAAGAGGCTGGCAAGCAGCATGCATATAAGAGAACTAAAATTGTGGCGACAGTCGGGCCGGCCTGTGATACCTACGATAAATTACTGGAACTGGTAAAAGCCGGTGTTAATGTTTTCAGGCTTAATTTTTCACATGGCAGCCATGAAGATAAAGCTAAAATAATTGAATTCATCAGGCAGATCAACAGGTACGAACCCTATAATATCGCTGTGCTGGCTGACCTGCAGGGACCTAAACTGAGAGTGGGTGACATTGAAGGTGGTTCCATGGAAATCAACGAAGGTGATATACTCACTTTTACTAATAAAAAGGTTATCGGAAACAAAGAAAAGATTTACGTCTCCTACCCCAGCCTGCATGCCGATGTACAGGTCAATGAAAAGATCCTGATCGATGATGGCAAGCTGGAAGTAATTGTAAGGGAAATTACCCCAAATAAGGAAGTTAAAGTAGAAGTTTTGCTGGGTGGAATATTATATCCTAAAAAAGGTGTCAATCTTCCTGATACACATATCTCGCTTCCTTCATTAACTGAAAAAGACCTGGCCGACCTTGATTTTATTTTAAAAAACCAGGTTGACTGGGTAGCCTTATCATTTGTAAGAAAGCCCTCCGACATCACTCATCTGAAGGAAAGGATAAAGAATGCCGGTTGTTCAGCAAAAGTTATTGCGAAAATCGAAATGCCTGGTGCCATCAGGAACCTGCGTGATATCATTATAGAAAGTGATGGCATTATGATCGCAAGAGGTGATCTGGGCGTTGAATTACCGGTGGAAGAAGTACCGCTCATTCAGAAAGACATCATTAAAAAATGCCTGCACCGGGCAAAGCCGGTTATCGTTGCCACCCAGATGATGGAAAGTATGATTGACCGTACCAAACCCAATCGCAGTGAAATTACAGATGTGGCTAATGCAGTATTGGAAGGGGCAGATGCAGTGATGCTCAGCGGCGAAACGGCAACCGGTAAATATCCCAAACTTGTTGTAGAAACGATGACCCGTATCATCCGGGAGGTGGAAGAAAAAGCATATGACTATGACAGGGAAGAAATGCTAAAGCCGCAACCCAAATCTCCTTCCTTTCTAAGTGATGCGCTATGCTATAATGCAGGCAAACTGGCTGTTGATGTAAATGCTGATGCACTGATAGGAATGACTCAAAGCGGCTACACCGGTTTTATGCTGAGTAGTTACAGGCCAAAGGCACCGCTTTACATTTTTACAAAAGAAAGGTCATTGGTAAACCAGTTAAGCCTCAGCTGGGGTGTAAGGGCATTTTATTACGATGAGGAAGAAAGCCTGGACGATATCTTTTCCGACCAGATTAATATCCTTCAGGAAAGAGGATTTATAAAGAAGGGGGATGTTGTAGTTAGCACCGGAAGTACTCCTGTGCATCTTCACTTACCTACCAATGTTGTAAAAATTACCACTGTGGAGTAAAGATGATTACAATTTTTTTATCCTGATGTTGCGGAAGCAAACCTCATCTCCATGGTCCTGCAGTCCAATTCTGCCTTTTTTATAAGTGCCGAAACCTGGCATATTTTTAAACTTGCTGCCAGCCACCAGTTTTTTCCAGTTATCATCCCATAAAGTTGTTGAAACAACGTTTTCACCATTAAGAAACAAATCGAGTTTGCCATTGAAGCATTTTACTTCGGCTGAGTTCCATTCACCATGTGGTTTAACTGTTTCTTTTGAACAGGATATCAGGTCGTATAAATCACCCGCCCTGTGTTTGATGATCTTAGCGTCCGGATGCCCGGCATTATCCAGTACCTGCATCTCAGGGCCGGTTTCCCAGGGCCAGTTATACTTAGTTTTATCTTCATTAATATAAAAAATGATTCCGCTGTTACCGTTCTTTGCAATCTTCCATTCCAGTTTCAGGTGAAAGTTTTCAAATTCATCTTCGGTAACTATATCACCACCGTTTTTAATTTGCCAGTTCTCTTTTTCCGTAGTATCCAGATACAAATAACCATCCTTAACCTTCCAGGCTGTTCCTGCAGATGTACCTCCATATTTATGCCAGCCTTTTGTTGTTTTTCCATCGAACAAAGGCTTCCAGCCCTCCTTTTTTTCTGCTGCTGTCAGGTTGTTGTTCTCATTTTGAACCGTTTTTGATCCTGCACAGGCTAATAATACTAAGACTGAAAATGATAACGATATCAAAGAATATATTTTATTCATTTGGCTTAATTAATCAAGTCCTAAAATACTCCGGTTAAGTTTATCATCTTTTGTTGTGGCAGCAAAATCGTCAAAAGCTTTATCTGTTACACGAATAATGTGGCTATTAATAAATGCAGCACCTTCCCTGGCGCCATCTTCAGGATGTTTAATGCAGCACTCCCACTCCATTACTGCCCAGCCGGAATAATCATATTGTGCCAGTTTACTGAAAATAGTTTTGAAATCAACCTGGCCATCACCGGGTGATCGGTAGCGGCCAGCCCTGTTAGCCCAGTTCTGATAGCCGCCAAATGTTCCTTGCTTACCTGTAGCATTGAATTCCGCATCCTTTACATGGAATGCTTTTATCCGTTCATGATAATGATCTATATACTGGATATAATCAAGCTGCTGCAATACAAAATGCGAAGGATCGTATAAAAGGCAGGCCCTTGGGTGATTATTGACTTCTTTCAGGAACATTTCATAGGTAACACCATCAAAAAGATCTTCCCCTGGATGAATTTCGTAACAAACATCTACCCCGCATTCATCAAAATAATTTAGAATGGGATTCCATCTCTTCGCCAGTTCCTTAAAACCTTCCTCCACTAATCCTGCAGGACGTTGCGGCCATGGGTGAAAAGTATGCCATAATAAAGCACCGCTAAATGTTGGGTGGGCTGTCAAACCAAGGTTTTGAGATGCTTTAGCTCCGTATTTTACCTGTTGTATGGCCCACTCAGTTCTTGCTTTAGTATTTCCCCTCACATTTTCCGGTGCAAACCCATCAAACATAGTGTCATAAGCAGGATGTACAGCCACCAGTTGCCCTTGCAAATGAGTTGACAGCTCAGCTATTTCTAATCCACATTCATTTACGATTCCTTTAATTTCTTCAGCATATGTTTTGCTCTCTGCTGCCTTTTCCAGGTCAATACAACGGGAATCCCATGTAGGTATTTGCACTGCCTTATAACCCAATGCCTCTGCCCATAAACAAACAGAACGAAGATTATTAAATGGCGGAGTATCACCCATAAACTGGGCCAAGAATATACCGGGGCCTTTGATGGTAGTCATGTTACTGGTAACTGGTTTCTTGTTAATGGGTAATATCAATCCATTTTTTATCACTTCTTCCGCTTTCCACCACTTTATCGATAAAGAGCATACCCCTGACACCTTCTTCTGCTGAAGGAAAATCAAGCCATTCTTCTTTTGGTTGCTCATTATTCATCTTTGCCTTGAGCGTTAAGGCAAAATTCCGGTAAAGGTTTGCGAATGCCTCTAAATATCCTTCCGGATGTCCTGCGGGTGTACGGCAATTATGTGAAGCAAAGGGATCAAGGTAACCCGTTCCGGCACGATAAATCTCTGCGGGCTTATTCAGCCACTTTACTATTAGGGTATTGGCATCTTCCTGCTTCCACTCAATCCCTCCTTTTTCTCCATAGACCCTTATTTTAATATTATTCTCTTCACCTGCTGCTACCTGTGTTGCCATCAGTACCCCACTTGCACCAGTATGGAAATTTAATAAAACAGCACCATCATCATCCAGCATTCTGCCGGGGACCATTGTATTAAGATCAGCGCAAATTTTCACAACCTGCAAGCCTGTTACATATTCTGCCAGGTTGAAAGCATGGGTGCCAATATCACCCATTGAACCTGCTTTACCACTTCGTTTCGGATCAGTTCTCCAACTGGCCTGAGCCTGACCGGTACCTTCCAAAAAAGTGCTGAGCCATCCTTGCGGGTATTCTACGTATACTTTTCTGATATTTCCAAAAGCACCAGACTTTATCAGCTGTTTGGCCTGCTTAACCATCGGGTAGCCAGTATAGGTGTGGCACAACAACAATGTAAGCCCTGTTTCTTCCACTTTTGCTTTTAACTGCTTTGCCTGCTCCAATGAAAATGTAATGGGTTTTTCTATAACGACATTAAACCCCATTTCCAAAGCCATCATTGCGGGTTCGAAATGAACAAAATTGGGAGTCACAATACTTACAAAATCAATCCGCTCATTGGCAGGTAATGCAGCCTCCTTTTCAAGCATCACTTTATAATCGGTATAAATTCTGCTCTCGTTCAGAAATAAACTGCGACCTGATTCAACGGCAACTTCCGGATTGATGCTCAATGCCCCGGCCACCAATTCAATTTGCCCGTCCATATTCAATGCAAGGCGGTGCACAGCGCCAATAAAAGCATCTTTGCCTCCGCCGATCATCCCCATTCTAAGTTTACGGTTCATTCCTGCAAACGTTTGAAGTGAAACTGTGAATTAATTTGAACAGCACAAACATAAAAGTAATTTTAAAAATACTACATTTAGCTATCTGAAATAAAAAATCAACCGATTGCTAAATCTCTGATTGCTTATGAAACTTTTCACCCGGGTTCAGCTCTGCATTATGATGTTTTTAGAATTTTTTATCTGGGGGGGCTGGTTTGTTACCCTGGGTACTTTCCTTGGCGCCAACCTTCAGGCTGAAGGAGGCCAGATCGCCAACGTATATTCTACCCAATCCTGGGGAGCTATCATAGCTCCATTTATCATTGGATTAATTGCAGACAGGTACTTTAATGCTGAAAGAATCTTGGGTGTCCTTCATCTGGCAGGTGCCGCTTTGATGTACCTGATGTATTCCACTGACAATATTTCTGCTTTCTTCCCCTATGCACTTGGCTATATGATCCTTTATATGCCCACTCTGGCATTGGTCAACTCGGTTTCTTTCAAGCAGATGGCCAACCCGGAAAAAGAGTTTTCTCTAATCCGGGCTTTTGGGACCATTGGATGGATTGTTGCCGGGTTGCTTATCAGTTATCTGTTTCACTGGGATTCGCAGGAAAATATTGCAAAAGGAATGCTTAAGAATACATTTTTATTATCCGGCATCGCTGCATTATTGTTGGGGCTTTTGAGTTTTACGCTACCCAAAACACCGCCTGCAAAATCATCAGGTGAAAAGATTAGCCTGGGACAGATCATCGGGCTTGATGCCCTGAAACTTTTGAAGGATAAAAATTTTGCAATCTTCTTCTTCGCATCCATTTTGATTTGTATACCTCTTGCCTTTTATTACCAGTTGGCTAACCCCTTTTTAGCAGGTATAGGCATGGAAAATCCAACCGGCAAAATGACGATCGGACAAATTTCCGAAGTGCTTTTCTTGCTGGCATTACCGGTTTTCTTTTCAAAATTTGGTTTTAAGAAAACCATTTTAGTAGGCATGCTTGCCTGGGCTATTCGTTATGTATTGTTTGCGTTTGGAAATGCGGGACAGTTGAGTTTTATGCTTCTCGTCGGTATTGCGCTGCATGGTATATGCTACGATTTCTTCTTCGTATCAGGCCAGCTTTATACCAATGCAAGAGCAGGTGAACAATATAAGAGTGCTGCACAGGGATTAATAACCCTTGCCACATATGGTGTGGGCATGCTCGTAGGCTTTAAAGTGGCCGGATGGATTTCTGATTCTTATAAAGGTGATTATAAAATGATCTGGCTAATTCCAGCAGCCATTGCTGCCGCTGTTATGCTGCTATTCCTGGTTTCTTTTAAAGATGAGAACAAAACACTATCAAAACAATGAACCGTCGCCAAGTTATACAATCCCTTACTTTGGGTGCAGCCGGAGTAGCCATATCCGGAAAAAGTATTGCCGACAATACCAATGAAGAAGATATTGTCAGACTCAAAGACAATATCAATCACTCAGTTTGTGCATGGACTTACAATTTTTTATCGCTGGATGAATTATGCAAAACAGTAAAAAAGATAGGCTTTTCCGCAATTGACCTGTTAGCTCCCAAAGACTGGCCAACTGTAAAAAAGCATGGTATTACCTGCTCCATGTGTTATACTGCAGGAAAGATCAGTTTGACAGATGGATGGAACCGAAAAGAAAACCACCCCTGGCTGATAAAAGATTTTACTGAAGCCATACCGCTGGTGGCTGAAGCAGGTTATAAAAACCTCATCTGTTTCAGCGGTAACAGGAAAGGCATGGATGATGAAACAGGAATGAAAAATTGTGCAGATGGCCTTAAACAAATTATGGGGCTGGCAGAAAAGAACAATGTGGTTATTCAAATGGAGCTTTTCAACAGTAAAGTTGACCACAAAGATTATATGGCAGACAAAAGTGCCTGGGGAGTGGAATTATGTAAAATGATCGGCTCGGCAAACTTTAAACTGCTGTATGACATTTACCATATGCAGATTAATGAAGGCGATGTAATACGTACCATACAGAATAATCACCAGTACTTTGGCCATTATCATACAGCCGGTGTACCGGGAAGGCATGAAATAGATGAGACACAGGAATTACAATACCCGGCCATCATGCAGGCTATTGTTAAAACAGGTTACAAAGGTTATGTGGCGCAGGAATTTATTCCTACTGGAACAACAAATGAAGAAAAGATAAAAGCACTTAAATACGCCATAAAAAAATGCGATGTGTAAAAGGCTATTGATTACGGATCTTAGTTAATCTTATTTGTTACACCATAAATATTCATTCATCAACAAATTGTAACCAGGATAATGCCAGACAATCAGTACGATGCAATAGTAATAGGCTCCGGTATCAGCGGAGGATGGGCAGCCAAAGAACTAACGGAAAAAGGCCTTAAAGTTATTATGCTGGAGAGAGGCAGAAATATCGAGCATGTGAAGGATTATGTGAATGCCACGAAAGAGAAATGGGAGTTTCCGCACAGAGGTGGCCGCACACAGCAAATGATCAAAGATTACCCGGTTTTGAAAAGAGATTATCCCCTTGATGAAACTGTATTAGACTATTGGTGTAAAGATACTGAGCACCCTTACACGGAAATTAAAAGATTTGACTGGTTCAGGGGCTATCATGTAGGCGGACGTTCATTGATGTGGGGCCGTCAGAGCTATCGTTTTAATAAATGGGATTTTGAAGCCAATGCGAAAGAAGGTATTGCAGTTGACTGGCCAATCCGGTACGATGACCTGGCACCCTGGTACAGCCATGTAGAGAAATTTGCCGGCATTCAAGGCAGTAAGGAAGGACTCGAAGTTTTACCTGACAGCGAATTCATGCCAGCTATGGAATTGAACTGCGTGGAAAAGGAAGTGAAGAAAAGAATGGAAGCACATTTCAAAGGCAAAAGACACCTGATCATCGGAAGAAGCGCCAATATTACACGACCTCACTATGCCAGAACCAATTGCCAATACCGCAACCGCTGCTGGAGAGGCTGTCCCTTCGGTGGTTATTTCAGCACACAATCCTCTACCCTGCCTGCTGCAATGAATACAGGCAACCTTACACTAAGGCCTTTTTCAATTGTAACAAAAATTTTATACGATAAAAACAAAAAGAAAGCTACCGGAGTGGAAGTACTGGATGCTGAAACCAATCAAACGTACGAGTACAAAGCCAAAATTGTATTTGTATGTGCGTCAGCACTTAACTCCGCCTGGATTTTAATGAATAGTGCCACTGATATATGGCCCGAGGGACTGGGCAGCAGCAGCGGAGAATTGGGGCACAATGTGATGGATCATCATTTCCGCTGCGGTGCCGGCGGCAAAGTTGAAGGCTTCAGTGATCAATATGTTTATGGCAGAAGGCCTACAGGCATTTACATACCCAGGTTCAGAAATATATATGATGATAAAAGAGACTACCTCCGCGGATTTGGATACCAGGGAGGCGCAGGCCGTGGCCGCGGAATAGAAGTGGCTGAATTTACCATTGGAGCAGATCTCAAGGAAGCTTTAAGTATGCCTTCTGATAACTGGGGTATCAGCATTATGGGTTTTGGTGAAATGCTTCCCTACCATGAGAATAAGGTGACACTCGATAAAACTAAAAAAGACAAATGGGGACTCCCGGTTCTGTCTTTTGATGTTGAGATAAAAGAGAACGAGAAAAAAATGAGGCAGGATATGATGGATGACGCTAAGGAAATGCTGGAGGTGGCAGGAGTAAAAGATGTCAACAGTTATGATTATGGATATAATGTGGGCATGGGAATACATGAAATGGGCACAGCCCGGATGGGAAGGGATCCCAGAACTTCTGTTTTAAATGGGAATAACCAGGTATGGGACGCTTTGAATGTATTTGTGACCGATGGTGCCTGTATGACATCAGCATCCTGTGTTAATCCTTCGTTGACTTACATGGCAATAACAGCCCGGGCTGCTGATATAGCTTTTAATGAACTTAAAAAAGGGAACATATAATGGACCGCAGAGAACTACTCAAAATGATTGGTTTAGCCACTGGCAGTGTAGTGATAGGTGGTGAACTATTTCTTACTGGCTGTAAAATTTCCGATAAACCAGCAGCAGGATTTACTGCTGATACTATTGCGTTGCTTGATGAGGTAGGTGAAATCATTATACCTGCCACCAATACTCCTGGTGCTAAAGCTGCAAAAGTTGGAGAATTCATGAAGGTGATGGTAACTGATTGTTATACCGGAAAACAACAAACAGCCTTTATGAATGGCCTGAAATCACTGCAGGAAGCCTGTAAAAAAGTGACCGGAAAGTCTTTTTTGAATTGCACCCCTGCTCAGCGTCATGATTTTTTAGTGGGCTTAGAAAAAGAAGCCAAGGAGTATAATAAGAAAAGAGATGACACAGATAAAATCAGGAAAGAAGAACATGATAAGGCAAACAGTAAACTTCCCTGGAATCAGCAAAAAGAATTTGAAAACTCACCGTCACATTATTACACCATGATGAAGCAATTAACTTTGCTTGGATTTTTTACTTCCAAAACGGGAATGACTGAGACCTTGCGCCATTTACCTGTACCGGGCAAGTACAACGGAGCAATGCCCTACATAAAAGGGGAAAAGGCCTGGGCGGAATAATTTTACATTTTCAACTTAAAGTATATGAACTACGACAGAAGAGATTTTATAAAACTTTCCGGGGGAATAAGTGCAGGATTCGTTTTCAGCAGTGCTGCAGGTTTTGCTTTTTCTAATGGCTGTGAAAATGATTTTGTACGAATTAAAGAATTTGGGATACAGTTATATACTCTCAGAGCAGACATGCCAAAAGACCCCGCCGGTATTTTAAAACAGCTGGCCGGATTCGGTTATAAAGAAATTGAAAGCTATGAAGGGCCTCAGGGAATGTTCTGGGGTATGGGTTATACAGGATTTAAAAAGTATATGGATGATCTTGGAATGAAACTTATCGCCTCTCACTGCGACATCAATAAGAATTTTGAAAAGAAAGTGGAAGAGGCTGCTGCAATCGGCATGAAATACCTCATTTGTCCCTGGCTGGGCCCGCAAAAATCTATTGATGACTATAAAAAACATGCGGAGACCTTTAATCAAAAAGGGGAATTATGCAAAAAGAA
Organism: Chitinophagaceae bacterium; assembly: GCA_036275415.1. Lineage (GTDB taxonomy): Bacteria > Bacteroidota > Bacteroidia > Chitinophagales > Chitinophagaceae > JJ008. Next base: position 26,004 of record DASUDW010000256.1, read on the forward strand.
TGGTTTGCGTTTTGCTTATCATAACCATGACTATTCATTTAAACTCCAGGGAGGGCAACTTCCACAGGATATATTGATGAATGAAACAGATGCATCTCTTGTAGATTTTGAACTCGATATTTATTGGCTGGTTACAGCAGGTGAAAACCCGGATAGCTGGTTTAAAAAATACCCCAACCGCTTCCGGCTTTGCCATGTAAAAGACAGGAGCAAATCTCCTGTACCCGATAATGGTAAAAATTCAGTGGACTTAGGAACAGGGAGCATAAACTGGAAAAAAATATTGAAAACAAGCAGGGAATATGGAATGCAGCATTTCATTGTTGAACAAGAAGCTTATCCCAACGGAACACCCTTAAATGCAGTAAAGGCGAATGCTGAATATATGAAAAAGCTGAAAATTTAATTACTGCAACGAAGCCCTTAAGGCTCTTACATCATCCGGGTTGATAAAATTATTGAAATAGCTTTCTGCTGAATTGCTAAAAGCTGGGTGTATAAAACTCATTTTACTGGGCTCCTTCCCTCGTAATGAAGAGTGAAATTCGGTGCAACCTGTTTTCTCTGCCAGCATTTTGATATTATCTGCTCTTACTCCACTACCTGGCATAATAATAATTCTTTCATCTGCAGTTTTATTTAATTCAGCAATTAATTCCATTCCTTCATTAACAGTTGGCTGCTGACCGGAAGTGAGAATTCGTTCGCATCCAAGTTCAATTAATTGTTCCATCGCCTCAAATGGATCTTTGCACCTGTCAAATGCCCGGTGAAATGTTACTCCCAGCGGATAAGCCGTTTCCACCAGTTTTGCAGTTCTTGCTAAATCCAAACTGCCATCACTGTTCAATAAACCGATTACAACGCCATCGCAACCTAATTGCCTGCAAAGCTTAACATCTTCCAGCATGATTTCATATTCATTATTTGAATAAAGAAAATCACCGCCCCTTGGCCTGATGATAGGGTATAATTGAACAGAAAATAATTCCCTGCATTTTTTTATGGTAGCAATAGACGGCGTTGTTCCTCCTTCGGCAAGATTAGCACAAAGTTCTATTCTGTCAGCCCCGCCTTCCACTGCAGATTGGGTAGTGGTAAAATCCGATGTTGCAATTTCAATCAGGTATGACATGTATTACTTTAGTTTTTAAAGTCATCTTTCCTATCAGGAGAACCAGCTTTTTGCATCAATCACTTTTGTGCCTTCTTTGGTAGTTACACAGTAATTAAACCCTTTCTGAACAGCAAATCCTCCATGCAGGCCTTTATTATTGATTGCCAGGAAACCAACCTGCAACGATTTTGCTTTAACCCCATTTCTTTTTACAATTCTTCTTACAGCTTCTTTACATGCCATTTCAGGCGTTAAGCCACGACGCATAGATTCTACAATGGTGTGTGCCCCGCAAATTCTTACTACCTCTTCTCCTAAACCGGTGGCAGAAGCAGCACCTACTTCATTATCAACAAAAAGGCCGGCGCCTATAATCGGCGAGTCTCCTACCCTTCCGTGCATTTTAAAAGCCATTCCGCTGGTGGTGCAGGCTCCTCCGAGGTTACCGTTGGTATCCATGGCCACCATACCTATCGTATCATGATTTAATAGGGCAACCGGCCATGGATAATTATCTTTTTTCTTCTTTTCCTTTTCCATTTTTTCCTCAATCTCCTTCACCGATCTCATAGGATCATAATCTGATTTTTTTAACCACTCTTTCCAGGCTTTTTCGCTTGCCTCTGTCAGCAGGTTTTCTTTTTTGAATCCTTGTTCAAGGGCAAATTGAAGTGCTCCATCACCCACCAATTGGACATGCGGGGTTTTTTCCATTACCATTCTGGCGACAAGCACAGGATGCATGATGTGTTCGAGAGCCATAACACTTCCACAATTGCCAAATTCATCCATCACGCAACTGTCCAATGTTACTTTCCCATCCCTGTCGGGCAGGCCGCCATAACCCACACTGTTGTCGGTTGGATCAGCTTCCGGAACCTGTACACCTTTTACTACCGCATCCAATGCCCTGCCACCTGAACCCAACACCTCCCAGGCCGCCGCATTTGCTTTAATATTTGGAGCCCAGGTAGAAATAACGATGGGCTTTCCCTTTAAGCCTGAAAATTCTTCGTTAATACCAGAAAGTTGAGAGGCGATTAATCCGGCTGTACCAAAAGCCGAAGATTCTATGAACTTTCTCCTGTTAATCATTGTTTTAGGTTGAGTGAACCGAAATTAATGGTTTCAACGTCATTAACGGAACTTTTATTTAACAAACCAGATAGAATTAATATTTGATGTTTAAACATTGATTTATTATCTTTACACCTTAAACACACACAAATAATATGAGAATAGAGATCATTTCAGGTAGTCCCCGTGCAACAAGTGTAACTAAAAGAGTTGCCCTGCACTTGAAAAACTGGCTTACAAAGAATACGGCTCATGAAGTTGGTATTATTGATATGAAGGACTGGGAACTTCCGCCTGTACAGGCTGTTTGGACAACCGCGGATAAAGCACCTGAAGCTTTTTTACCGCTGGCTGAAAGGGTATTTAATGCGGATGCCTATCTGCTGGTAACACCGGAATACAACGGGAGCTACTCCCCCGCTATGAAAAACATGCTGGACCATTTTCCCAAAAGACTTCACAAGCCCTTTGGTATTGTTACTGCATCTCCGGGTGCAATGGGCGGCATGCGGGCTTCACAGCAGTTGTTACAACTGGTACCAGCTTTATTTGGAATAGCTTCTCCGTATATGCTGATAACACCGGCGGTTGATAAGAAATTCAGTCCGGATGGCGATCTGCTGGATGAAAGCTTTCAGCAGTCTGTACATACATTTATTACGGAGTTTTTATGGCTGGCAGAAAAATTAGTCACTGAAGAAGTGGCTGCATAATACAATCTAAAATGAAAGCAGTCTTACACAAAGCAACTACAAGAGGACATGCCAACCACGGATGGCTGGATAGCTACCATACTTTCAGCTTTGCTGGTTATTACAATCCTGAAAGAGTGCATTTCGGTGCTCTCCGGGTTTTGAACGATGATACTGTTGCCGGCGGCATGGGCTTCGGCACACACCCGCATGACAATATGGAAATCATTTCGATTCCTACTTTTGGTGACCTGGAGCACCAGGACAGCATGGGCAATAAGCAAGTCATTCGCCAGGGAGATGTGCAGGTAATGAGTGCCGGAACCGGTATTCAGCATTCTGAAAAGAATAAGAACCATAACCAGGAAGTGAAATTTTTCCAGATATGGGTTTTTCCCAATAAAAGAAATGTGGAACCCCGCTATGATCAGCAAAATTTTACAGATGATGACAAACACAATAACTTATTAACTGTTGTATCTCCCATTGGAACTGATGATGGTGGAGTACAAATTCACCAGGACGCCTGGTTCAGCCTCGGAAAACTGGACAAAGACTTTTTGATTACTTATACTTTGAAAAATAAAAATAATGGCGTTTACGCTTTTGTAATCGAAGGAGATCTTACTGTTAACGGACATTCGCTCAAACGAAGAGATGGCCTGGCCATTACTGACGCCGAACAATTAAATATAAAAGCTGACAACAATGCTGAAGTTTTATTGATGGAGGTTCCCCTTTTAAAATAAAAGGCTTTTCACTATGGCTGCAAAAAAGACAATCGAATACATCATTGCTCCGCCGCCACCGCATATGGTTGGTGATGGCTTTAGGGTGCATAGTTTTTTTCCGGGAGGCCGGTTAATCGATAAGAAAAGGATGAGTCCTTTCTTTATGATGGACTACGGGTCAAAGGTTGATTTTTCACCTTCTGACGAACCAAGAGGCGTTGGCGTTCATCCCCATGCAGGATTTGAAACGGTTACTATTGCATACCATGGTAAAATTGCCCATCATGACAGCGCCGGCAACAGTGGTATTATTGGTGAAGGTGATGTACAATGGATGACGGCCGGTTCAGGGATACTACATAAAGAATATCATGAAAAAAATTTCAGCAAATCCGGCGGTACCTTTCAGATGGTGCAACTATGGGTGAATCTTCCCGCTGAACATAAAAAAACCAAGCCTAAATACCAGGAAATAACCAGTGACATGATGGGCAAGGCACTCCTGGATGATGGAAAGAGTTATGTTGAAGTGATAGCCGGGGAATATAACGGTGTAAAAGGCCCGGCCTTCACTTTTACCCCTATGTATGTTTTTAATGTGAAAATGAAAAAGGGGGCAATTGCAAATTTGAAATTTCCCTCACATTATAACACTGGGTTATTGGTTGTTGAAGGAAGTGTAAAGATGAATGAAAGTGTAGTTGCCACTGATCATTTCGTTTTATTCATAAATGACGGAGAAGAAATAGCCCTAGACGCAAATGAAGATGCGGTTGTTTTGGTGTTATCTGGCGAGCCCATCAATGAACCTATAGCAGCTTACGGTCCATTTTTAATGAATAGCTGGGCTGAAGTGGAACAGGCTATCCGGGATGTAAATGCCGGAAAATTCGGGGTGCTGGAAGAGTGAGGCGTATTGATTCGTTAGTAATCAGTATACTGTTACTATTGATTTTTAATGACCCACATTACTTTGTTTCTTTTCTATAAACTGTATTAAGTTTTTGCGGGCATTCTGCTGAATTTTTCGCTTCATCCATCCCATCCATCCGAATAATTGTCCTTTCCAGCCCAATGCCTGTGCAGCCCAGGTACTCAGCCTGAATGCATCACTGTGTTCAATGATCTTTCCGTCTTTTAGCTTCATAAAGGCTTTAATACGATTGACTACTTTTTTCCCGGTTTTGGAAAACGTATAGCTGGCTATCCAATTACAAGTAGCGTACTCTTCATCGAGCAACTCAATATTGGAAAATGTCAGCGAAAAATCCTTTGCATTTGCACAGAGCATCTCCCACATATATTTTACCTCATCCCCTCTTAACAAGCCAAAAACAGGGTCACTAAATATTATATCATCGCTATAGCAACTGTTCATAGATGAATAATCTAACTCTTTAAATGAAGTATAAAACTTACTGATAATATCTGCATTCGTTTGCATAAAAGAGGTTGGGGTGAACAGAGAATCAGTAAATTTAGTCTTTCAAAATAATTTACATGCGAAAAATACTTTTTCTCAGCTTTTACCTGCTGGTTTCTATTAGTGTATTTACACAAACAGACCAGGATTCTTTATGGATCAGGGAAAACTACACAAAAACAGAACAATATATCACCATGAGGGATGGTATAAAGTTGTTCACTACAATTTATTCTCCAAACGATAAAAGTGAAAAACATCCGATACTAATGAACCGCACCCCCTATTCCTGTGCCCCTTATGGAAAGGATTACACTCCAAGACTATGGGGTACGCATTGGAAATACTACTGCAGGGAAAACTACATAATAGTAATACAGGATGTTCGTGGCCGCTGGATGAGCGAAGGAGAATTCACAGATGTCCGCCCTTTTAATAAAGAGAAAAAAGGTAGCGATGTTGATGAATCCAGTGACACTTATGATGCTATTGACTGGCTCGTCAAAAACTGGCCTGATAATAATGGAAATGTAGGTGTGTTTGGCATTTCCTATCCCGGATTCTACTCCACCATGGCTGCTGCATCAGGTCACCCGGCACTGAAAGCGGTAAGTCCCCAGGCACCGGTTACCGATTGGTTTATCGGTGATGATTTTCATCATAATGGCGCTTTTTTTCAAATGGATGGTTTCAGTTTCTATTCAGGCTTTGGCAAACCCAGGCCAAAGCCCACAACAGTTGGTTCCCGTGGTTTTGAATTTCCAATAAGAGATAATTATAAGTTTTACCTGGAAAATCCTCCTTCCAAATTGATGGAGCTGATGAAAGACAGTGTGCAGTTCTGGAAAGACATCTATGCACATCCCAACTATGATGACTGGTGGAAAGCAAGAGATGCCCGCAGTGCTATGGTCAATATTAAACCGGCCATGCTGGTAGTCGGTGGTTTATTTGATGCAGAAGATTGCTGGGGAGCATGGAATCTTTATAAAGCAATAGAAAAGCAAAATCCCGGCATTCACAATAAAATTGTAATGGGGCCCTGGAGCCATGGCCAGTGGAGTACAAGGGATGGAAGCTCTCTCGGCAATGTCCGCTTCAACAGCAATACGGCATTTTGGTACCAGAATAATATTGAGTTACCTTTTTTCAACTATTACCTGAAAGCAAAAGGCGAAGATCCGCAACTGCCAGAAGCAACAGTTTTCTTCACCGGTGAAAACCAATGGAAAAAATTAGCACATTGGCCGGCTGCCAATGCGGCAAGAGATATTTACCTGGCACCGGATGGTGCATTGAGCTGGAATTTACCAACCTATGTAAAAGCAGGAAGTTTTACTGAATATATCAGCGACCCGGCGCATCCGGTACCTTACACAGAAGATGTGCATTTCCGGCGTACAAGAGAGTACATGACAGATGACCAACGTTTCGCTTCAAGAAGACCAGATGTAATAACATTCCAAACTTATCCGCTTGAGGAGGATCTTACGTTGGCCGGCCCCGTGATAGCTAATTTAAAAGTTAGTATCAGTGGTACTGATGCCGATTTTGTAGTAAAAGTGATTGATGTTTTTCCTGATGATTTTAAGTATCCGGGTTCTGCTCAATCTGCAAGCCGCACTGCTGGCGGCGATTATCCTATGGATGGTTACCAGATGCTGGTAAGAGGAGAAATAATGCGGGGCAAATTCAGGAACAGCTTTGAAAACCCTGCCCCTTTTAAGCCGGGAAAAATTGAAACGGTAAATTTTGAGTTGCCGGATGTAGCACACACATTCAAAAAGGGGCACCGGTTGATGATTCAAATTCAAAGCACTTGGTTTCCATTGGCCGACCGTAATCCACAACAATTCATGAATATTTACGAAGCAAAACCAGCTGACTATAAAAAAGCAACCATTCGGATTCATCATGATGGCAATAATCCTTCATCTATTTACTTACCAATTATGACCAAATAATAACTATGCAAAAAATCAGTTTTTTTATCCTTACACTAATTATTCAAATAAGTGTATTTACTCAGGAAAGGCAATTGAATCTGATCCCATGGCCAGTAGAAGTTAAACAAGATGCCGGTTCTTACACACTAAAAAATAAGATGACGGTTTCTAATACTTCAACAGCCATCGGATGGGAAAAAATCTTCCCTTACCTGAGGGATGAAATGAAGAAACAATTTGGCATTACGCTGATTGAAGCTGAAAAAGGTAAAACGGGTGATATCGATTTCTTTCTGAAACGCATGCCTACTTCCGGTAAACCAGCCTATACATTGGATGCAGGAATTGGTGGTATCAAGATCAACAGCAATTTTGACGAACCTGCTTTTCATGCCATTCAAACTTTATTTCAATTAATAAATATTGAACAATCCGGGAAAAGGACAATTCCCTATGTGCATATTTTCGATCATGCCCGGTTTAATTACCGGGGCATGCACCTCGATGTCGGTCGGCACTTTTTTCCCGTTTCCTTTATTAAGAAATATATTGATTACCTCGCTTATCATAAACTCAACACTTTTCATTGGCACCTTACTGAGGACCAGGGCTGGCGGATTGAAATAAAAAAATACCCGGAGCTGACGAAAAATGGTGCCTGGAGAAACGGTACGATCATTGGCCGCTATCCGGGAGCCGGTAATGATAATATCCGGTATGGGGGATTTTATACTCAGGAAGAAATAAAGGAAGTGGTTAAATATGCGGATGAACGTTACATTGAAGTAATACCGGAAATTGAAATGCCCGGTCATTCTTCCGCCGCAATAGCAGCCTATCCCTGGCTCAGTTGTTTTCCTGAAAAACCAACTTCCATTCCTTCCAATATGATTTCAAAAAAAAGTGTAAATGAACAGAAGAATGGCCGGATCAAACTGGTGCAGGAAACATGGGGAGTGTTTGATGATGTGTTTTGTGCCGGCAGTGATTCAACTTTTATCTTTTTGCAAAATGTGATTGATGAAGTGGTGGAGCTTTTCCCTTCCAAGTACTTCCATATAGGTGGTGATGAATGTCCAAAGACCCATTGGAAACAATGCTCGAGGTGCCAGCAACGAATGAAAGAAAATAATTTAAAAGATGAACATGAGCTGCAAAGCTGGTTTGTACAGAAAATTGAAAAATACCTGAACAGCAAGAGAAAGACACTAATTGGCTGGGATGAAATACTCGAAGGCGGTCTTGCACCCAATGCTGTAGTAATGAGTTGGCGGGGAGAAACCGGAGGCATTCAAGCAGCTAAACAAAAGCATAAAGTAATTATGACTCCCGGCAACCCGGTATATTTTGATCATTCACAAAGTGAGAATGAAGACAGCATTACTATAGGCGGCTACAACCCAATAGAGAAAGTGTATGCTTACGAACCTGTGCCTTCTGCACTTACAGCAGAACAGGGTGAATATGTACTCGGCGCCCAGGCCAATGTTTGGACAGAATACATGAAGAATACCAAGAAGGTGGAGTATATGATCTTTCCCCGTATGGCGGCACTGAGTGAGGTTTTATGGAGTACAAAAGAAAACAAGGATTGGAATGATTTTGAAAGAAGGCTGATCACACAATTTAACCGATATAAAAAATGGGGGGTCAATTATAGTAAGGCTTATTATGACATAAAGAGCAGCATATTGCCTGGCGATAAGGATGATCATGTACTTTGGAAACTGGAATCAAAACAGAAAAACATTACAATAAAATACATAACCCATTTTGCAGGACGGCCATATCCTTCTTCTTTTTCCGAGGGTATGACATACGAAACGCCGGTAAAGGTTAATTCCACAAAACTGGTTGCTGCAATCGGAATGGCAGGAAACAAAGCCATAAGTAATCCGGTTTATGAAACATTTCATTTCAATAAAGCCACGGGTAAAAAGATCACACTTACCACTTCGCCATCTAAAAATTATCCCGGTGACGGCGCCTTCACCCTGGTTAATGGAGTAATTAATGAAAAGGGCATGGGCAGATCCAAAGAATTTCTCGGATTCAGCGGCATCAATTGTGAGGCAATTATAGATTTGGGAGAATCAAAGGAAATTAGTTTTGTAACAGTTAATTGCCTGCGTCAGGAGGCCAGTTGGATTTGGCAACCACAGTCTGCCGAAGTATGGGGCTCTTCCGATGGTCAAAACTGGTATTCGCTAAAATTAACGGATGATTTTGCACTAAAAAATGACGGAAGTGGTAAGGGTACAATGACTATGGCTTTCCGAAAGACATTTTGTCGGTATGTGAAACTACAGGTAACCAATTGGGGTCAAATCCCAGCTGGTTCACCTGGTGGCGGAAACAACGCCTGGCTCTTTGTAGATGAAATTGAAATAAATTAACGCAAATATCCGCATATTCCTGCACAAACCTTCAATTTCTATAATTATCTTTACCCCATAAACCACCCATATGGCTAAAAGAACACATTCGATGGATCTTTCCGACAGTTTCGAAAAAATTCCTGTAAAGATATTTCATACGTCCAACGAGGGATCCGTATTTGTAGCCAGGCAAATTGCTGAATACATCAGGGATAAACAGAAAAAGAAAGAAAAATGTGTGTTAGGCCTGGCTACAGGCTCAACTCCAAAATCACTTTATGCAGAACTGGTACGATTGCACAAGGAAGAAAAACTGAGTTTTAAAAATGTGGTCACTTTTAACCTGGATGAATATTTCCCCATTGATAATAATGCTTTGCAGAGTTATAACCGGTTTATGAAAAACCAGTTGTTTGATCATGTAGATATTAACCCGAATAATATTCATATTCCAAATGGCGAAATCAAGAAAGAAGATATAAAAGAACATTGCCGGCAGTATGAGAAAAAGATCAAGGATGCGGGAGGAATCGATTTACAGATATTAGGGATTGGCAACAATGGCCATATCGGTTTTAACGAGCCGGGTTCAGGTATCTATTCTAAAACAAGACTGATCACCCTGGATAATTCTACACGGATTGCCAATTCATATGAATTTGCCAATATATCCCAGGTCCCAAGATTGGCCATTACTATGGGAATAAGTACCATTCTTCAATCGAAGAAAATTATTCTGATGGCCTGGGGATCCGCAAAAGCATCTGTGATTAAAAAAGCAGTAGAGGAAGATGATACCGAGCAGGTGCCGGCCTCTTTATTACAAAATCACGATGATGTTACGTTTGTAGTAGATGAATCTGCCGCAGCAGAATTGACCCGGAATAAATCACCCTGGCTGACCGGTGATTGTGTATGGACTCCCAAAATGGTCAAAAAAGCGGTTGTAAATATGGCCCT
>DASUDW010000257.1:0-4861 GCA_036275415.1 Chitinophagaceae bacterium
TGTATATTACCTTTCATTTAATGGGGGAACTGTTTCCTTCCATAAACAATTATTGGTACGTTAAGCATAACTCGTTTTCATAGGGTACGGATTAAACAAAAAGGGGGCAATGTCTATTGCTCCCTTTGCTTTTTTCATTTAGGTCTGTGTTTATCGTAATTTATCCAGCGATTTTACCAGCTTCTCATCTTTGCGGATATCACGGAAAGCCAGGATATAGCCTGCCAGTACAACGAAAGGAAGGATACTGGTAAGGGCCAACGTGGTATTGGATAATTTACTCATTTGCAAAAAATAGAGGGCAATGATACCGGCAGCTATCAGCATGCCCAGCAGACAGAATTGCATCTGCTGTTTACGGTTTTTAAACAAAAAAATAATTACAGTAGAAAGCACCAGAGAGCCTCCTGTAATGATAAGAATAAAAAAATTACTGCCGGCATCCACCACTTCATCCACCAGCATATTTTTTTCCATTTTTTTGCCCACTACAAATGGAAACATAAAGGTTAAGACAGCGGCTACAGAAGCCAGCAGCAACCATAATGTTTGTCTGCGCTGTATCATAATAAACTATTTTAAGGTTAACCCAACTCCGGGTAAAGAGGAAACTGTTTCATGAATTCCTTTACTTCTTCCTTCACCGTTTCTACTACTTTTTCATTATCGGCATTCATCAATACTTTGTCAATAAAGTTTACAACGGTTTCCATATGTTCTTCTTTCAATCCACGGGTGGTTATAGCCGGCACACCCACCCGGATGCCGGATGTTACAAATGGTGATTTATCATCAAAAGGAACAGCATTTTTATTCAGCGTAATATGGGCCCTGTCCAGTGTTTCCTGTGCTTTTTTACCGGTAAGGTTTTTATTTCTAAGGTCAATAAGCATAAGGTGGTTGTCAGTACCCTGGCTGATGAGTTGATAGCCTTTTTCAACAAAATCTTTTGCCATGGCCTGTGCATTGGCAATGATCTGTTTGCCGTAGGAATGAAAATCCTCAGTCAGAATTTCTCCGAAGGCAACTGCTTTGGCAGCAATCACATGTTCCAGCGGTCCGCCCTGCGAACCGGGAAATACGGCAAGGTCGAGCAACTGGCTCATCATTCTTAAGTTTCCCTTGGGGTCTTTTATGCCCCAGGGGTTTTCAAAATCATGCCGCAGCATGATGATACCGCCTCTTGGGCCACGCAAGGTTTTATGCGTGGTGGAAGAAACTATATGACAATGGTCGAACGGGTCGTTCAATAAGCCGGAGGCAATCAGTCCCGCAGGATGTGCGATATCTGCAAATACAATGGCGCCTACCTCATCTGCCACTGCACGGATACGTTTGTAATCCCAGTCGCGGCTGTAAGCAGAGGCGCCGCAGATGATCATTTTGGGTTTTTCGGCCCTGGCTTTTGCTTCCAGCTGATCATAATCCACAATGCCGTCTTTGGTAACACCATAATGTATGGCATGATATGTTTTTCCGCTGAAGTTAGCAGGGCTTCCATGGGTTAAATGACCGCCCATGCTGAGATCAAGCCCCATGAATTTCTCTCCGGCTTTCATTACAGCTAAGAAAACAGCAGCGTTGGCTGATGCCCCGCTATGCGGTTGCACATTGGCCCAGGAGCAATTGAATACTTTTTTTAGGCGTTCAATGGCAAGGGTTTCAATTTCATCCACTACTTCACATCCGCCGTAATATCTTTTTCCGGGGTATCCCTCCGCATACTTATTGGTGGGAACAGTCCCCATGGCCTGCATTACCTGCAGGGAGGTAAAATTTTCAGATGCAATCAGCTCAATGCCGCTTCGCTGGCGTTGCAGTTCTTTTTTGATGAGGTCAAAGACCAGGGTATCTTTTTGCATGGTGCAAATTTAAGTGCAGGGAGCAGGAATAGGAGTAATCCTGTCAGGAATTTGTTTTATTCTAAAAGTCTTACTTTCGTTGCCCTTACCCCATCCTCTAAAGGGGAGTAATGGGAAAGTATACAAAAAAGTGAGTGTTGTATTGGTGAAGGAAAACAAATTAATCAACTTAATCCTTAAATGGATTTTCTAAAGCCCCTTTAGGGGTTTGGGGTATATGAAAGCAATCATACCAGTAGCGGGTGCTGGCACAAAGCTGCGGCCTCATAGCTACACTCAACCCAAGGCACTGATTCCCCTTGCAGGAAAAACAGTTTTAAGTATTATTATAGATCAGTTAAAGGGAGCCGGAATTACTGAATTTGTTTTTATTGTGGGTTACCTGGGTGATAAAATTCAGGACTATGTAAAAGCAAAATATCCGGATATAAAAGCTCATTATGTCCACCAGTATGACAGGCAAGGAGTTGGCCATGCCATCAAACTGGCAAAATCCATCATTAACCAGGATGAAGTATTTGTGGTATTGGGTGATACCATTTGTGAGTATGATGTAAAAGAGGTGGTCAGCAGCCCGCATTCAATGATCGGTGTAAGGAAAGTGGACGATCCGAGGGAGTTTGGCGTAGCAGAGATTGATGAAGAAGGGACTATTGCTCATGTGGTGGAAAAACCGCAGATTCCCAAATCGAATATGGCCATGGTCGGCATTTATAAGATCAGGGAAAGTGACCAGATGTTCCAATGCCTGGAAAATAATATTATACAGGGTTTGCGCAGTCATGGTGAATACAGCCTGACAGACGCACTGGACTGCATGATTAAAATGGGTGTAAATTTTAAATCTTTTAAGGTAGAAAACTGGTTTGATTGCGGCAAAAAGGAAACACTGCTGGAATCCAATGCCACTTTACTGAAGAAGTTTGCCGGTACAGCTGAATCAGAACAATTTGAAAATACGGTAATTGTTCCGCCGGTAAGTATCGGAACAGGATGTGTAATCAAAAACTCTATTATCGGCCCGAATGTTACCATTGGGGAAAATACGGTAATCGATGATTCGATTGTTAAAAACTCCATTATTGGTTCCTATTCTAACCTGTTCGATATAGTGCTGGATGAATCTGTTATCGGAAGCGACACTAACCTCCGGGGTGAAACCCGTTCGCTGAATATCGGTGATAATACAAGTATCGACCTCGGCTAGGCAGGGCAAAAAGTCATGAGTCGACGGGCAGTAATTATCTTTACCTGTACAATAAATGATCATCCAACTCCATGACAAGGTTTTCCAATCGCATTACGCAACTTTTTGGTATTGACTATCCCATCATACAGGCAGGGATGATATGGGCAAGCGGTTGGCGGCTTGCCAGCGCTGTGAGCAATGCAGGTGGCCTTGGTATTATTGGTGCCGGATCTATGTATCCGGATGTGCTGAAGGAACATCTGCAAAAGTGTAAAGCTGCTACCAGCAAACCATTTGCTGTCAATCTTCCCTTACTTTATCCGGATATTGAAAAACACATAACGGTACTGATGGAGGAGGGGGTTAAAATAGTTTTTACCTCTGCAGGCAACCCCAAAACATGGACAGGGATACTCAAAGAAAAAGGTATTACGGTTGTTCATGTCGTTAGTTCTTCGAAGTTTGCCAAAAAAGCCCAGGAGGCAGGATGCGATGCTGTGGTAGCCGAAGGATTTGAAGCCGGAGGGCATAATGGCAGGGAGGAGACTACAACGATGGTATTAATTCCTGCGGTGGTTAATGCAGTTAATATACCCGTTATTGCAGCGGGAGGCATTGCAACCGGGCGGCAAATGCTGGCGGCCATGGTATTGGGTGCTGAAGGGGTTCAAATGGGCAGCCGTTTTGTGGCCAGTGAAGAGGCATCTTCGCATATTAATTTCAAGAAGGCTGTTATCCAATCAGAAGAGGGTGATACACAACTTATGTTAAAGCAACTTACCCCGGTCAGGTTGCTTAAAAATGATTTTTTCAGGGCGGTGCAGGAGGCGGAGCAAAGGGGGGCTGGTAGCGAAGAATTAAAAACAATTTTAGGAAGGGCCAGGGCCAAAAAAGGGATGTTTGAAGGTGACATGGCAGAAGGGGAGCTGGAAATCGGGCAGGTAAGTGCCCTCCTCGATGAAATATTGCCTGCCGGGGAGATTGTTCAAACCGTCTGGCAGGAATTTATGAACGGTTTGGCCGAACCGGTGAAAAAGTTTTAATTTTAGCAGTAGACAAGAACGTTTTTTGTGACGACAGGTTATACTGAATCAATTTAAACCGGTATAATGAAACAAAAATTCTTACTGCTCGCATTTTTCATCCTTGGATTTGCCGTAGCAAAAGCCAATAACGGCCCCGGCGACGGAAAAAAAGATGAAGTAAACGGTACGGTAACTCACTCTGAAACAAAAAGGCCTTTAAAAGATGTTACAATCACCGCTTATCTTGTTTCCAAAAAGGAAAAAGTAATTGCTACAAACGATGAAGGAGGATTCTCTTTCGATGAATTGAAACCCGGCACTTACAAATTTGTATTTGAAAAAGCCGGATTCCGGAAAATAACTAAAGAGAAAGTAGTAGTAAAGACAGATGAGGCCTTTCAAATGAACATTGAAATGATAGAAGCAGGAGAGTACGATATAATGCCTTCTCCATTCAATATTGGCGGAGGTATATAACAAATGGTTAAGTAATTAAAAAGCCCCGTTTGCATAAACGGGGCTTTTGTATTTCATGGCGTTCTTCATACATTATTAATCCAGATTCATTTGAAAATCATTTTCAGTTTTCTCAAATGAAAAATTCGGGTGCTTTTCCAGGAAGTTCCGGTACTTATAATAGATTTCTTCTGATACTTTTTTACCATTGATAAAGAGTTCCTTGTTTTTGTGCTTCAATGAGTAGCCTTCTTTCTTATTGATGAGGCCATCTTTTTCCAGCCCTTCGGTAAATGATTTGTATTCACTTATCTCAGCTTTTGCTTTTT
>DASUDW010000258.1:0-5834 GCA_036275415.1 Chitinophagaceae bacterium
CCTGCTTTACCTGAAAAATGAAAACAACGCATCCTTCATCCTGTTACAGGAGATTTGGAACGACTGGAAAAATAACCCCGATTTCATTTCGAAGGACGGAGAGTTTTATGTTGAATTGCTCTACATGATCAACTATGCAGGAATATTACAGGGAGAATATGATTATGTCATGCAGGTATTCAATCATGCAATTAATCAGCTGATAAAAGAACCGGTGCAGCGGGCCAACTTTGAAGTGATTAAATTCCTTGCCCTTAACAAGATCTACAACAAAACGGCCCGGTATGATGAAGTAGATAAACTGAACCGCCTGATGAAATCTCATTACCGCCAGTGGGAGCCGGCACTTAATACAGACCTGAACCGTACCACCAATCTTTCACTGGGCATTGGGTCGTTTGTGCTGGAGCAGTATGATGATGCCCTTTATTACATCAAAAACGCCGTATCCTACTTTAAAGACGGTACCCGGCAGGAGCATACCGCTGTTGCGAATATCCTGCTGTTGCTGATTTGTTATTGCATTAATAATCCGCGGCTTTTTGATGCACAATACAGGGCTACGTATAATTATTTTAATAAAAGAAAGAAAAAGCAACCCTTTGAAACCGCCCTGGTACAGTGCCTGCACCGCACTTTTTACATGACAGATATGGCCGGTAAAGTAGCCGAATACCGTAAAGCCCTTTTGGTATTTGAAAAAAATAAGGACAATCTGATCCAGCAATTAAACTTTAGCATTTTCAACTACCATGCCTGGCTGACAAGCAGGGCCGAACGTATACCCTACCGCCAATATGTTGAAAGAAAAGTGAAAAAAGCAGATATAGCTGTTTCCTTCACTTAAGTAACAGGTTGAAAAATCGGTAACAAAGTAAAAAATACCTGAAAGTGGTATTGTCCTTTTACCGTTCCCATTTTAATTTTCCGCATGCAGGTTTATGGCGCTGATTTCTGGAAAAGGACCCCTTTTTTAAGACTGCTGCTGGCCTTTATGGCCGGTATTATCCTGCAGTGGAATTATTCTTTACCGCTAATTATTTTATTGCTTGTCGGCCTGCTATGCCTGGCCGGGCTTTTGGGTTTCTTTTTTATGCCTGTTACAGCTAAATTCAGGTATTCATTAGTAGCCGGGGTTTTAAGTTCATTGGCATTTGGTGCTGCAGGCGGCATTGTTACTTATAAAAAAGATGTCCGCAATAACCCGGATTTTTTGGGCCATCATTACCATCCCGGCGATTACCTGGTGGCCGTACTGGATGAAAACCCGGTGGAAAAAACCAAATCGTTCAAAGCCAATGCCCGCATCAGCCGGCTTATATCCGGCGATTCGGCAATACCGGTGCAAGGCCATATCATTATCTATTTTAAAAAAGATTCCTCGCTGAAGCTTAGCTATGGCACCCAACTTTTATTCAAAAAAGACCTGCAGGCTATCAAAAACTCCGGCAACCCGGGCGGATTTGACTACAAACGCTTTTCGCTTTTCCAGGGCATTACCCACCAGGTATACCTGAAACCCGGAGAATATGAAACACTCCCCGGACAACAACAGCATTGGTTCCGGCAATTTCTTTACAATACCCGGAACAAGATACTGGATATACTACGTCAATACATAAACGGCGACAAGGAACTCGGCCTTGCAGAAGCCTTATTGATTGGTTACAAAAACGACCTGGAGCAATCGCTGGTGCAGTCCTATACCAATACCGGCGTAGTACATATCATTGCTATTTCGGGCCTGCACCTTGGTTTGATCTACTGGCTGCTGACGATTTTAATGAAACCACTGGAAAAAAGAAAACGGATCAAATGGCTGCGGCCCGTACTGATCATCGGGGGTCTTTGGTTATTCAGCCTGCTGGCAGGGGCACAGCCTTCCATTCTCCGCTCTGCCGTTATGTTTACCTGTATTGTGTTAGGAGATTCACTCTCCCGCAAAACATCCATTTACAACACCATGGCCTTTTCGGCCTTCCTGCTGCTTTGCATCAATCCATTCTGGTTATGGGATGTAGGTTTTCAGTTGTCCTATGCAGCCGTACTCAGCATCATCATTTTTATGAAACCGGTTTACAACTGGTTCTATATCCCCAACAAGGCCCTGGATTTTATCTGGAAACTGAATGCTGTGACCATTGCCGCACAGGTGCTCACCGTACCGATCGGTATCTATCATTTTCACCAGTTTCCCAATCTGTTCCTGCTGACCAACTTTCTGGCTGTACCCTTATCCAGTATTATTTTACTGGGAGAAATTGCCTTGTGCAGTGTGGCGTTTATACCGGCAGTTGCGACACAACTCGGCAGGTTGCTTTCCTGGCTGATCAATAGCATGAATTTGTATATTGAAAAAATTGAAAGCATCCGGTACTCACTCTGGGATGGGTTACAGATAACCATTTTACAGGCGACACTGCTCCTGCTTTTTACAGCCGGTATCAGTTACTGGTTGCTGGAAAAATCCAAACAGGCATTGCTGGCAGGCTGTACGGCTTTATTCGTTTTTGCATCGCTCAGAACTTTCTCTTTTATAGAAAGAGACAGGCAGCAAAAGATCATTGTATATAATGTGCCGCAAAAAAGAGCCGTCGACTTTGTTAATGGCAGGCATTATTATTTTATTGGTGACAGTGACCTGCTGGCCGATGATTTTGCCCGTAATTTTCATTTGAAACCCTCCCGCATACTTTTCCGTATAAGCCCCGCTGAACAATTGGATGGATTAACGGCCTATGAAAACTTTGCCAGGTACCGGGGTAAAAATATTATGCTGCTGGACCGGGCCACCTATTTCAGTTCGGGTAATGAGAAGCCGGTGGTGGACCTGCTGGTAATATCCAAAAACCCAAAACTGTATATGAAAAAACTGGCGGCCGGCCTGGAAATAAAACAAGTGGTATTCGACGGATCTGTTCCTTCCTGGAAAACCCGTTACTGGAAAAAAGATTGCGACTCCCTTCAGATCCCCTGGCATGATGTAACCACCAATGGTGCTTTTGTGATGAACCTGAATTAGGTTAGTTTTGCGGCCTGCGTTTAGTAGAATAAACGACAGCGTCACCAACGTTTCGCCTGCCCTCAACCCCCTTCAGTATGAACAAGAAAATACAATCAGCGCTTATTTCCGTTTTTTATAAAGATGGCCTGGAAGTGTTGGCACACACACTGGCTGCACAGGGAGTAACCATTTATTCCACCGGCGGCACCCAGGAATTCTTAGAGAAACTGGGTATTCCTGTAAACCCGGTAGAAGGGCTTACCAACTATCCCTCCATCCTCGGTGGCAGGGTAAAGACATTGCACCCGCTGGTATTTGGCGGCATACTGGGCAAAAGGGACGATGCCCAGCATGTAAAGGATATGCAGCAATACAGTATCCCGCAGATCGATCTGGTGATCGTTGACCTCTATCCTTTTGAAGAAACAGTGAAGAATACCAGCGATGAAAATGCCATCATTGAAAAAATAGATATCGGCGGGCCTTCCATGCTCCGTGCAGCAGCCAAGAACCACAAGGATGTGGTGGTTATTGCCGATAAAAAGGATTATGCCGTACTGAACCAGCTATTGACCGGCCAGCAGGGAGCCACCACCTATGAACAGCGCAGGGCCTTTGCCGTTAAGGCATTTGATGTATGTACGGCTTATGATACTGCTATTTCCAATTACTTTCATGGCACTGCCATCGAAACGCCGTTCAATAAACCAAAAAGAAGTTTACGTTATGGCGAGAACCCGCATCAGCAGGCAGCATTTTATGGAAACATGGATGAGTTATTTACCCAATTGAACGGTAAAGAACTTTCTTTTAATAACCTGGTAGATACAGATGCAGCTTTACAACTTATACGGGAGTTTGACGATACAACTTTTGCTATCATCAAACATACCAATGTATGCGGCGTAGCACAGCGGCCCACGGTAAAAGAAAGCTGGGATGCTGCCCTGGCCGGCGACCCGGAAAGTGCTTTTGGTGGTGTGCTGGTTTGCAATGGTACCATTGACAAAGCCACTGCCGATGCCATCAATGAGATCTTCTTTGAAGTATTGATTGCCCCCGCTTACGAGGAAGAGGCACTGGCTACATTAAAATCGAAGAAGAACCGGATACTGCTGCAACTGAAACAACAGCCGGAAGGCAAACTGCAGTACAAATGTGTGCTGAACGGATTGCTGGTACAGGATAGTGATGAAGGTAATTTTATCGACTGGACAGAAACCGTAAAACGAAAAGTTACTGAAGCGGAAAAACAGGACCTGTTATTTGCCAACATCATCTGCAAGCATTTAAAATCGAATGCCATTGCGCTGGTAAAAGGCAAGCAACTGGTAGGTAAAGGCTGCGGGCAAACCAGCCGCATTGATTCGCTGCGGCAGGCACTGGACAAGGCGAGGCAGTTTGAATTTGACCTGCAGGGCGCCGTAATGGCCAGTGATGCTTTCTTCCCGTTTGATGATTGTGTGCGGTTGGGGCATGAGGCCGGTATCACCGCCTTTATACAACCGGGCGGATCAATCCGGGATAATGACTCGATCGAATATTGCAAGCAGCATAACCTGGCACTGGTACTGACAGGCATGAGGCACTTTAAACATTAACCCGTTGCCCAAGAAAGAGGCACAAAAAATTTATTACTAAATTGATAATGGAGGATGTAACGAGTTTTTCATTATCAGCTATCCATTATTCAATTATCCATTTTTGAACTTTTTCGACTTCCATAAATCCATTTTGCAAACCTCTGCTGATTATGTAAAAAAATTAGCGGCCTTCAACCCGTTTACCATACGCAAAAAAGGTACAAGGGCCAAGGCCCTGTTTGCATTGGCGCTGGTATGCTTTTTCTGGGGCACTACCTGGGTGGCTTCCAAAGAAGGGGTACGGCATATGCCCGCATTGCAACTGGCGGGCATACGGCAATTGATTGCAGGACTATTGTATGTGGGTTATTTTGTTTACAAAAAAGCACCCCTGCCGAAAGGAAAAGAATGGACACCAATTCTCATTCTCAGTTTCCTGAATTTCATCTTAAGCAACGGCCTGAGTACATGGGGGGTAAAATATATTTCAGCAGGCCTGGGTTCTATTATGGGCGCCATCTTTCCGTTGTGGCTGGTGGTGATCGGCCTCTTTGCATCAAAAGAAAAGATTCCGCAAAAAGCTATCATGGGTTTATTGCTCGGTTTCGGAGGTGTATGTGTCATCTTTTACGAACACCTGCTGGATTTTGCCAATCCCGATTTCCGCTTTGGCATCATCCTCTCCCTCATCGCTACCTGGACATGGGCCTTTGCTACACTTTACACCAAGCAGCAGGCCGTCAACTTCAATCCCTATTTCAGCCTGGGTTTACAAATGCTGATCTCCGGTGCCACCCTCACTATTTTTACCAATACCACCGGCTATGCGGTTTCCATAACGGACATACCCTGGCAATCCTGGTCGGCCATTGCTTACCTGGTTGTTTTCGGATCACTGGGCGCCTTTATTGCTTACCTGTATGCCTTGCAGAATTTACCCACCGAGCAGGCTTCTATTTATGCCTACATCAATCCGATAGTTGCCGTGTTGTGCGGCTGGCTCATCTTCAGTGAGAAAGTAACCATCTTCATTGCTGTGGGGGGATTGGTTACGTTGCTCGGTGTATACCTGGTCAATAAAGCCTTTAAAGCGGTGCCGCCGCCGGAACAACCGGAAACAGAAGGCATGTAATCAGCCCTTCATGATCGTTTGTACAAACCGGTAATAAGCATCCCGCCATCCGCTGTACAAATTATCAGTGCCTAAAAATGTATTATGCCAGATGGTGATCATCAGGCCATTTACC
>DASUDW010000259.1:0-2662 GCA_036275415.1 Chitinophagaceae bacterium
CGGTAAGTGGATTGCTTTCACCGGCAGGCAGTTTGGCAATGCTGATGTGTTTGTAATACCGGTAAACGGAGGCGAAGTAAAACAGATCACTTATCATAGCATCAATGATGAAGTAACCAGCTGGAGCTGGGATTCCAAATACATTTATTTCAACAGCGGCCGTATGGGACAGATTGCCGGGTTTAAGGTAAACGCTGAAGGCGGTACACCCCAACGGGTATTTGGTAATTATTTCTTTCAGTTTGACCACAACCTCGTGGAGCACCCCTCCAGCGGCGAAATATTTTTTAATGATACCTGGGAAAGCAACAACCAGGTACAGCGCAAAAGATACAAGGGGCCGTTTAATCCAGATATCCAGTCGTACAACCTGAAAACAAAACAGCATAAGAAATACACTAACTGGGAAGGCAAGGATTTCGGCGCTACGATTGACAAAAACGGGAATGTGTATTATATCTCCGATGAAGCAAATGGAGAGTATAATCTGTATGCACTGGTGAATGGTGACAAAAGAAGATGCACCCGGTTTACTTCTTCCATCAAAACACCGCAGGTAAATGCCAATGGGGGCAAAGTGGTGTTTGAAAAAGATTATCAGCTCTGGATCTATGATGTAAAGACCGGTGATGACAAAAAGCTGAATATTTCTATTGTGAGGAACAATGTATTGCCGAAAGACAAAGACTATGATGTAAGGGGTAATATTTCCGCCTTTGATGTTTCGCCGGATGGCAAAAAGCTGGTTTTTGTAGCCAGGGGTGAATTGTTTGTCAGTGATGTAGAAGGAAAATTTATACAGCCAATCAGCAGGCCCGGTGCCGAAAGGGTAAAGGAAGTAAAATGGATGAGTGACAATAAAACGGTTTTGTTTACCCAGACACTCGATGGCTATACCAACCTGTATACGGCCAGGGCCGATAGTGTAGCAGCGCCCAAACAACTGACCAGTGATAAAAGAAACAACCGTAATATAGTTTTCAATAAGAAAAGAACACAGGCCGTTTACCTGAGCGGCCGGGATGAAGTGAGATTGCTGGACCTTAAAACCCTTCAAAGCAAATCCATTGTAAAAGATGAGCTCTGGGCTTTCCAGAATAGCGATCCGGGGTTCTCTCCCAATGATGAATATGTATTGTTTACTGCCAAAAGAAATTTTGAAGAAGATATTTTCATTCATCATATCAAACAGAATAAGACAACCAATCTGACCAATACCGGTGTAACGGAAAGTGGTCCCATCTGGTCACCCGATGGAAAATATATTTACTTCACTTCGCAGCGGCTGAAGCCTTCCTATCCTTTTGGCATGGCCAATGCAAAAGTGTACCGTCTGGCTTTGGAAAAACTGGATGAGCCTTACCGGCTGGATAAATACAATGAGTTGTTTAAAGAAGAGAAAAAAGATACCGCTAAAAAAGCCAATAACAATTCGGATTCCCTGAAGGCCATCGCCATTGATATGGACCTGCTGATGGAGCGGATGGAACAGATCAGTCCTTCACTTGGTGCCCAGTTTTTGCAGGCGGTTTACCAGAAAGGAGAAAAAACAACAGTATTGTACACCAGCAACCATGGCGAAGGCCGGAATGCCCTCTGGAAAACAGTGATCGAACCATTTGAACAAAACAAAACAGAAAAGATTACAGGCACCGACAATAGTTTCGGTTTTGATATCGTGGAAGTGAGTGATAAACTCTATGTGCTGTTCAACAGTACCATCAATAAATTAAGCCTGGACGGTAATAAAGCAGATCCCGTCAGTATCAGTTACACCTTCCGGAGAAATTTGTCCGAGGAGTTTAACCAGATGTTTGAGGAAGCCTGGGCCGGCATGGAAGAAGGTTATTATGACGAAAAATTCCATGGTAACGACTGGAAAAAGACAAAGGACTATTACAAACAGTTTCTCCCGTATCTCAATAACCGGGCTGATCTGCGGATAATGCTCAATGATATGCTGGGCGAATTGAATTCTTCGCACCAGGGCTTCGGCACTTTTGGTGACGATGAAAATATTGTATTGCAGAATGCGACCATGGAAACCGGGATCCTTTTTGAAAATGATGCTCCGTGGACGGTGAAGCAGGTGGTGCGCCGTTCTGTGGCTGACAGGAAATCGGTTGACATAAAACCGGGCGATGTGCTGGTGAAAGTGAATGATGAAGAAGTGGATAAAAACAAGGACAGGAACTATTATTTCACTTTGCCTTCAAGGGACCGGGAACTGCGATTAACCTTTAACCGAAACGGGCAGGCAATCCAAGTAAAGATTCACCCGCAGGCTACCTTGTTCAATAATTTGTATGATGAATGGATTGATACCAACCAGAAAAGGGTAGATGAGAAGGGCAAAGGAAGAATTGCCTATGGTTATATGAAAAATATGGGACAGGGCGAACTGGACCAATTCATTATTGATATGACGCAGGAGCTCAATAAAAAAGAAGCCCTGATTTTTGATCTCCGCTACAACACCGGGGGCAATGTGCATGATGAGGTCTTGAAATTCCTGTCACAGAAAACCTATCTGCGCTGGAAGTACCGGGAAGGTGCCCTTACGCCCCAATCCAATTTTACCCCGGCAGACAAGCCGATCGTCTTACTCATCAACGAACAATCGCTGAGTGATGCAGAAATGACATCGCAGGGTTTCAAAGCC
>DASUDW010000260.1:0-3033 GCA_036275415.1 Chitinophagaceae bacterium
TACAAGCCTTCCGTTGGCATCATAGAGGCTGAGGCCGGCCATACCATCCCATCCCGGTACAAAAATCCTGAAAGACTCACTGGCCGGATTAGGCGAAATCAATACCTGCATACGGCTGCCCGTGATGATAGCCCTGCGTATTACAGAAAGGTTTTCTTTGCCATCCATATCTTTTTGCCTGAGGCGGTAGTAATAATAAACACCCGGCACCACATAATTATCATTGAAAGAATAGCTGCCCTGGCCAGTAGCCGTGCCGCGGCCGTTTACCCAACCTATCTGCTCAAAATCGGTACCGTTGGTGCTGCGTTCTACTTCAAACCCGAGGTTATTGAGTTCGGTAGCCACCTGCCAGTTGAGGGCAATGGACTTATCCAATGCCGTAGCGGTAAAACTGATATAGCTTACCGGCAAAGTAGTATTGGAAGAGACCAGCATAAATTGAGAGAAGCCGCCGGTAAATGCGGCAGTATAGGTAATATACCCGTTAGTAGTCCGCAGGTCATTAACCGTTGGCGTTACTATTGTGGCATTGGCGGAAGAGATGATACTGCCAAGGTTCACGCCGTCTTTTACTTTCATCAACTTAAGTGTAGTGGCATTTGGCCATGCGGCTACTTCGGCTGTGGTAAAGTAGAAAGTAGCGGTATAAGATGCCGTGGTATTGGCTACTACCGGTACCAGGGTAATTACTTTGTTACTGCGCTGGAAGCTGCCGGTAGAGGTGGTGAGTGTGGAAGTGCCATTGCCTGCCTGCGATATATTTGCTGTAACACAACCTAATGAAATATTCGGGTTAGTGACTGCAGCAATGATTTCACCATCGGCAGCATAGAAAATACTGCTGCCGGGGGCTGCAGAAATGTTTTCGGTAGCGGTATTATTTAATTGTGATTCGACGGTGGTGACATTACCGGTTATTACAATATCGTCTATGGCAAATGGGGGATTATTTCGCACTGAATTATCGTTTAACCAACGAAACATGATGCGTAAACTTGACGCATTGTTTGCTGCCGGGGGCAGGTTCATGCTTATTGTTGTTTTTGTTGTTACTCCCTGAAATACGACGGGATTGTTCGAAACATCCCGCAATACAGCATAACTGATCCCATCGGTAGAATAATATACAAATCCATAATCATAATAGGTACCGGCAGCCAATTCGCCATTACATACATAACTAAAAGACAGGGTCAGGTTTTTAAGCCCTGAAGCATTTAAGGATGGTGTAATAAGTCTTGCGTCAGCAGGGGCATTGGCCGTATAGACCATACCGCTACCTGCAGTTCCATTGGTGATATGTGCTGTATTACCGGTAAACGTTCCCCAGGAATTGTTATCGGTGTTATTCACCACCCAGGTATTGGTATTGCTGGCGCCATTATCTGATTTTACCCATCCCGAAGGAAGTGCTGCTGTTGCAAACCCTTCATTCAGCAGTGTAACAATGGGGTTAGCATTATTAATGGTTTGCACAATATCGTTATCTGTGATAGAAACCGTAAAAGCAGTAGCGCCGCAGGCGGGCACTGTTGTCACACCGGTTCCGCTGATGCTCAAATCGAGGTTGATGGTTTCGGTACCTTCCACAATGGCATCATCAAATATGCGGAGAGTAAAGGTTTTGTCTGCAGTCTCTCCGTTTGTATATGTAACAGCGGCTGGTGTAATGGTGTAGTCTATACCCTCTGATGCCGTACCGGCACGGGAAAGCGAAAGCGTCGCGGCACCGGTAGCATTGGATTCAATCCCAATAGTGATAGTATAGTCAGTGTATTTGGGGCAGGAACTCATTACTGAGGCTTCGCTTACGGATGAATTGGCTGTTTTAACATAAATGCGGTTGGGATTGGGGCTAACCGCTTTTGTAGAAGAAATTAACTGAATCCTTCGTGGGCTATTGGCCATTACCGTCTGGCAGCGTTCACTCTGGTTCAGCGTAAAAGTGTTCAGGCAGCCATCATAACTGTAATCCATATAGTTTTCAAACATCTTGGGTACAGAGGGTGTACAACCATTGAGTGTTCCCGTAGCGGGGCATCCCGTTGTAGAGCCATTTTGAGGAGGGGTATCATTGCAATAATCTGTTGCGCTGCAATTGCCATCGCCCCAGATATGGCGCAGGCCAAAAAAGTGTCCTAATTCATGGGTAAGTGTACGGCCCAGTGCATAATTGTTTACGGGTCCGGGATCAGAAATGCTGCCAACAGAACCGGTGAGCACTACTGCACCTGCTGTACTGTTTGTTTCTGAATTATCAAGTCCTGCCAACGTACTGTTAGCCGGAAATGTAGCATAGCCCAGCAATCCGGAACCACTCATATTGGCCAGCCATACATTTACATAGTCGTTTGGATTCCAGATCGAAGCCGGTTTAATGGTAGCGTCAAAATAATTGATAAGCGTAGTTGGAGAAGTAAAACTGGCCGGATCTGTCCAGCCCTGGGCCCGCCAGTTGATGCGGTTGATCCCGCCTTCGCACATATAGACATCGGAAGGGTTTTTTCTGGCAGGCGCAAATTGCACCCCCATATGTTCAGCCACTGCATAGACAGAACCGGAGAGGTCGGCAAAATCTTTGTTTAGCTGCTCTATTTGTGCATACACTTTTGAGGCAAAAATATTGTTGCCCGTACCAATAGTGCTTTCCGTATTCCCGTCATATAATATGTGAAATACAATAGGTACTGTGTAAATCGTTGCAGGTGGGCCATCCGGCTGCAACTGGTTACGGCGTTCAGCAATTTTTTGTGCCATCCAGTTTTCAAACCGGGCTTCGTTGTAGCCGCGGGCCTTAGCATTTTCCATCACAATGGCAAAGCCGCATTTTTCTGATGACAAAGCCCTGTTTTTTTGCCCCTGTGGAAGAGTGAACAGGTTTTCCTGGGAAGAGACAGCCAGTGCCAGGAGCACCAACGGAAGGATCAGGATCTTTTTCATTCGGTTTTTTTGATAGTATTGAATAGTTGATTCACAGAAATAAACTGCTTACAAGAAATAAATAAGCCCGGCCTTGCAAACTAAACCTTT
>DASUDW010000261.1:0-2173 GCA_036275415.1 Chitinophagaceae bacterium
CTTTTTTGTTCTTAAATAATCTTTCAAGGCTTCACGGTTTTTATCGTCACTTATTATTTCAGTATTGATTCGGCTGTCTTTAAATCTGGATGATTGTTCATACCTGTGGTTAATTAATGCCTCGTGCCTTTCCTGACGGTAAATTTCAAACTTATCCATAAATTTAGGTATGTCCATTGATTCGTATAAAGCCCCGTATTTGCCACGTACTAAGCCCTGTAAAAACAAAACAATATCTTCCAATGATAAATAATCTTCACTACTGCTATCCAAAATCGTATCAACTAAATCTATTATCTGCCCTTCATTCATTGGCCTTGCAAGGTTCATTGATTCAAAAGCCATGAACAAAGCAGCCGTTAAGCATATTATCACATTGTCAGGGTCTTGCTTATACATTTGAGGCAACCTTTCGTTTACAGATAAAACAGCACTGAAATTTATATGCGCCCCGTTTTTAAACATAGCTAAATGGTTATTAATTGCTTGCTTGTCTTTCTTTATTAAGGCGTTTTTCAAGTTCACGCTGCAATCCTTCCATTGTTGCACCTGACTGCTTACCCTTTGTAACTGATTTTCCATATAAAGCGTTTTGTGTTATTTCCTGAATATGATTAGAGATTGTTGATAAAGACTTTTGTTTATAGAAATTATCATTAGCAATAGACTGGCAAATAGGCTCCCATGCTTCCAGTACATCGTCTTTGTGTTGGTCAGGAGTTCCGCTTTTCTTTCCTATCTCTAAAAAATAGGATGCTATGGCATAGAGTGGTTTGTAGTCTTTCGATGGTGAAGAAGGATATTGTGGTAAGTATCTTTTAAACATGGCAGCCATTTCAGGAATTATCAAAGCGTTTTTTTCATTCCCAATTTTATTTATATTTTCATCTTCATCTTCATCTTCAGGTAGGTTAGCACTTGGTTTAGCATTAGGATAACCATTAGGTAAACCATTAGGTTTTTCGTTTTTAGGTCTCCCACCCTTAGCACCATTATTACGCCTTGATTCTGTGAACTTTATACGTTCTTGGATTTCTTTCTCCATTCTTGCGCTGTAAAAATTGCCGTTTTCATCTTTTGTAAGTTTTGCTAAAACATCAACCGAAACAGAACCTACGGATAACCTAATGGTTTTTTCAGAAAGACGGCCTTTCTGATGTTGAAGGCATAAGATAGTTATGTATTGCCCCCTTTCTTCCATTGTCAAATCCGTTACCCCTGTTAAAAAATCCGATGTATAAAACAAAACCGCAGGGTCTTTAGCCATACGTAAAAACACAAAACCCCTGCGTCAGTTGCACATCAACTCTAAAACATAGAGAAGAATCTGAACGCAAGGGCGTATTTTGAATAAA
Source organism: Chitinophagaceae bacterium (assembly GCA_036275415.1). Classification (GTDB taxonomy): domain Bacteria; phylum Bacteroidota; class Bacteroidia; order Chitinophagales; family Chitinophagaceae; genus JJ008. Next base: position 1,356 of record DASUDW010000261.1, read on the forward strand.
TAAAGTAGATTTCATTTTAAAGTTGATGTGCATTGCAAATATACAATTTCTCTTTTATCTACAAACTTTTTTTACAAAATTCCTTCAGGAAACATCTCCCAACTAAAGAACTCGTTATTTTCTTTTTTCTCAACCCTCCCCCTATAAGGCAACCCCTTTGCAAGTAAGTAGTTTCTGGTACTATACGGTGTTACACCAACTTCATGCGCTAAGGTGTAAATACGTTTGTGTTCACTTGCTAACTCGGTTATTTTCTGCTTCTGATCTTCTGTTAGAAACTTAAAATCATACTTCTTATATTCCAATCCTTGCCGTTTTAAGAACATTATTAATGTGCTTTTTTTGCACTCTAATTTTACGCATAACTGTTTTAGAGTATGATTTGAAACATCAATACCTTTTAACCTTTCTTTGGTAAGTCTTTCCATTATGCTACTTTTTTTAAGCGTTCAAAATATCCTGACTGAAATTTCTTTGACCTGTAATATTTTGTCGGAAGTCTCTCAATGCCGCAATCCGTTTTACAACAATACCAATAAACATAAATCGTACAGTGGCGGGAAATGTTTAACCTGTTCATCAACCATTTAGAAGTCGTATCTGGGAAATCAATCTTAGCCTTCCTGCATAGAAACAAAAGAGCCTTCGTGTGATTTGTTGACCTCTTGTATCTGGATGGTTTTATTATTTTCTCGTAAGGAACTCCAAACTTTTCTTCTGCCTGACTAAGTAAATCTGTCCAGTATTCATCAGGCGGGTTTTGCTTATCTAAGTTCTGGTAGATATAGGTCGGGACTTTTTTAATAACCTCAATCACT
>DASUDW010000262.1:0-11124 GCA_036275415.1 Chitinophagaceae bacterium
GGAATATGCCCGGCGGCATAGGCTTCCTTTTGCCTTGTATCAATAACTATTGCCTCTGTACTTTCCCAAACAGCCTGAAATTCTTTTGCTGAAAGGGGTCGCTTTCCCCTGGCGATAACGTCATCTATACTATCAATACCACCCTTTAAATTCATTAAAACATTGTAAGGAAAATACTGTGGCGGCTCCACCAGCCCTTCTGTAACTTCCTTAATGAAATCCTCCTTGGTCATGTTTTCCCTGAGGGCATAATTCACTTTTTTCTGGTGCCCCAATGAATCAATGGTTTCTTTGCTCATGTTCTTTCCACAGGCACTGCCTGCACCATGACCTGGATAAACAATTACATCATCTGCCAGCGGCATAATTTTATTCCGGAGCGAATCAAATAAATAACCAGCCAGTATTTGCGGGGTTATCTCTGCTTTTACCTTCTGTACCAGGTCCGGGCGGCCAACATCACCAATAAACAATGTATCACCGGTAAAAATGGCATAATCTTTACCATTTTCGTCTATGAGCAAATAGGTGGTAGATTCCAACGTGTGCCCCGGCGTATGCAGTACTTTTATCTTAACATTTCCTAATTCAAGTACTTCGCCATCACTCGCCACATGTACTTCATAGGCAGGTGCTGCTGTGGGGCCAAATACAATGGTGGCACCTGTTTTTTTGGCAAGATCAATATGACCGCTTACAAAGTCTGCATGGAAATGTGTTTCCAAAATGTATTTTATCTTGGCGCCATTCCTCTCTGCCTTATCGATATAAGGTTTTGTCTCCCGTAAGGGGTCAATAATTGCTGCTTCACCATTGCTTTCAATGTAATAAGCAGCTTCTGCAAGGCATCCTGTATAAATCTGCTCAATTTTCATTTTCTAAAATTTTATGCTTAATGGGTTGAACATTTTTTACCGAACAAAATTCTCCGCAGAGTCCCCGGGTCAAAATGACATAAGTCACAAAATGCATTGACTGTAATCAGTTGCATCGAAATGAAAGTATGATTGTTACCCGTTTAGGGCTTGTTGTGACAATAGTCACTACTAAGCCCTTGTGCCTCATTCTACTTTTGTCATCTAAACAGCTAGTATATGCAAACCAAACATCAAATTGTAATCGTCGGCGGAGGTAATGCCGGTATCTCCACTGCCTCCCAGTTACTTCGTAAAATCAAAAGCCTTGATATAGCCGTCATCGAACCTTCTGAGAAACATTATTACCAGCCGGCATGGACACTGGTTGGCGCTGGTGTTTTCAATATGAAAAACACCATTCACAAAGAAGCAGATGTAATGCCGAAACAGGTAAAATGGATAAAACAGAAAGTGGTCAGCTTTCAACCCGAAGCCAATACTGTTACATTGGACAATAATGAAACGGTAGGGTATGAATACCTGATCGTAGCCCCCGGCATACAACTGAACTGGGGCGATATTAAAGGATTGAAAGAAACCCTCGGGAAAAATGGTGTTTGTTCCAACTACAGTGTTGATCATGTACCCTATACCTGGGAATGTTTAAAAAACTTTAAAGGAGGCAAGGCACTTTTCACCAACCCCAACACCCCTGTAAAATGCGGCGGCGCCCCTCATAAAATAATGTGGCTGGCGGCTGATTATTTCAAGAAACACGGTGTGTTTGATAAAACTGAAATACAATACTGGAGTGGCGGAACAAGGCTCTTTGGCGTGGAGAAATATGAAAAAACATTGAAGAAAGTAGCTGAAAGAGATAAGGTGCAAATGAATTTCTTCACCAAACTGGTAGAAATAGATGGCCCCAATAAAAAAGCAAAATTTGTTGGCTTTGGCGAACAAAATAAAGACAAAGAATATTGGGTAAGCTTTGATATGATACATGTTACACCTCCCCAAAGTGCACCGGATTTTGTAAAGAACAGCCCTTTAGCCAATGCTGCCGGCTGGGCAGACGTAGATAAATTCACTCTTCAGCATGTAAAATATCCGAATGTATTTTCTTTGGGCGATGCCTCCTCACTCCCTACTTCCAGGACCGGGGCCGCTATTCGTAAACAGGCGCCGGTGCTGGTAAAGAACCTGTTGGCTTATATGGAAGGCAAACCCCTTTCTGCCAACTACAATGGTTATTCAAGTTGTCCTGTTATTACAGGTTACGGTAAACTGGTACTTTGTGAATTCGATTATAACAATAAGCCCACCGAAACATTCCCCTTTGACCAAAGCAAAGAACGGTGGACCATGTACCAATTAAAAAGAAGAGTGTTACCGTGGTTATACTGGCATAAGATATTACCCGGTAAAATGTAGACACTGATGTAAGGTTTGCAAAACGGCTGTCTTTGGCAGCCGTTTTTTGTAACAATAGTCACCACTACAGTTATCGGACTTGTTGAAATTTGCCATTAATTCATAAATTATGATCCTTATTGAACGGTTAAAAAGCGGTTGGACAATTTTAAAATTCATCCGGGTAGCACTAGGTGTACTAATTTTGTATTCATCTGTAAGCACAGGAGATGTTGCCGGAATAATACTGGGATCAGCATTTTCGCTTTTCTCCCTCTTAACTGATGGAGTATGTTGTGCAGGCGGAAGTTGTTACACACCGATAAATAAAAATAATTCAACAAAATCTGAAACGATAGAATATGAAGAGTTGGGCTCTAAATAACAAGTTGCTGATTGCAGGGGTAATAATCGGTGCTATTGGAGGTTATATTTATTGGCAACAGATCGGCTGTGCCGGCGGCACCTGTGCCATTACTTCTAAATGGCATAATAGTACTGCTTATGGCGCCCTGATGGGCGGCCTCTTGTTCAGCATGTTTAAAAAAGAAGTGAAAGAAAATGACAGCAACAAGTAATAAAAGAGAATCGTTCGGCGAAATAATCAATGGCAGCACACCAGTGCTGGTTGATTTTTTTGCCGAGTGGTGCGGCCCCTGCAAGATGATGAAACCCATCCTGCAGGAATTACATAGCCGTATGGGCAATAAGGTCCGTATATTGAAAATAGACATTGACCGCAGCCCTGCTGTAGCCAATGCATTACAAATTCAAAGTGTGCCCACATTGATATTATTTCAGCACGGTAAAACCCTATGGAGAAAATCGGGTGTTTTACAGGCCGCACAATTAGAAAAAATTATTCAGCAATACACCGGTAACTTATAAGATATGGGAGTCAACAAATCGAACAGGGGATATATTACATCTACGATGGGCTGCCGTTGTCCCCGATGCAGGGAAGGAAAATTGTTCAGTTACCCGGTTTCGTTGGGAAAGAAGAATCTGGAAATGAAGAAAAACTGCGAGGTGTGCGGACAACCTACGGAAATAGAAGTAGGATTTTATTATGGAACAGGTTATGTTAGCTATGCCCTGGCAATTGCTATTACAGTTACCAGCTTTATCGCCTGGTTTGTGCTGATCGGAATGTCCACCTCAGACAACCGATTTTTTTATTGGTTGGGCACTAATTCCCTTTTATTGATAATCCTTCAGCCATGGATGATGCGGTTAAGCCGAAGCATCTGGATTTCCTGGTTTGTAAAATATGATCCGGAGTGGGAAAGGCATCAACCGGTTGATGTATCAGAGAGATTAAATCCTGACCAGGCGAATAACTGGTAATTCAATTATCCTTATTTTTGCCGCCCTTCACTTTCAAAGGAGACCTGCTCGAGTGGTTGAAGAGGCACGCCTGGAAAGTGTGTATACCCCTAAAGGGTATCGAGGGTTCGAATCCCTCGGTCTCCGCTCCATCCCCTGTTTATAACAGGGGATTTTCATTTCCCAAAAAGCATCTCTGCGTTAGCAGAAGTAATTGCAGCCACCTCTTCTACCGTACAACTTTTTATTTCAGCCATTTTTTGCACTACATATTTCAGGTAAGATGGCTCATTTCTTTTTCCCCTGAAAGGAACAGGTGCCAGGTAGGGTGCATCCGTTTCCAGTACTACATTTATCAGCGGAACAGTTTCCATCACTTTATCCAGTCCGGAATTTTTAAAAGTAACTACACCGCCAATACCCAAATAGAAACCAAGGTCAATTACCTGCTGTGCCTGCCCGGCATTGCCGGAAAAACAATGAAATACACCTTTCAGTTTGCCCTTCTGATGTTCGGCCACTACATTGATACATTCTTCCGTTGATTGCCGGGAGTGAATGACAATGGGAATATCAAAATGAATGGCCCATTCTATTTGCTCATGAAAAGCAAGGTACTGTTCGTTGCTGAACGTTTTATCCCAATAAAAATCAAGGCCAATTTCTCCCACTGCTTTAAAGGGCCTTTTTTCCAAATATTCCCTGGCAATAATGAGTTCCTGGCGGTAATTTTCTTTAACTGAACAGGGATGAACACCCATCAAAGCAATACAACGGCCTGGTTGTGCTGCTTCCAGTTTCAGCATAGCTTCATGGGTATGAGCATCAATGGCCGGCAGGTAAATTGTTGTAACTCCGTCTTTATCAGCCCTTTCCAGCATTTTTTCCCTGTCGTTTTCAAATTCCGGCAGGTAAATATGCGAATGGGTGTCTATCAGGTTCATTTTCAGGGCTGTTAGTATGACAAAACTCAGAAAAAAAATTTAAGATTCCTTTAAACTTTGATCAATAATGTCCTTCCTACAGACGTTAATAAACCAAAAGCAAAACTATTGATTATGAAATACAGGATTTTATCACTGCCCCTTGCAGTGTTGTTTATGTTCTTCATGGTATTATCCGTAACCTCTTGCCAGAAAGAACAAAGCCAGAATGGCACCGATGAGCAACAGGAAATGGAAGCATCAAAAAACTCCGGTGAAGCCGATGGTGAAGCGGAGATCGTTTTCAACGGTGTGTTTGACGATGTAATGGGAGTAAACGATGAAGTAGGTATGTCTGGTACCGGTATTTTTGGCCGTGTTACAGCTTGCCCGGATGTTACCGTTACCCGCCTAAATCCTCCTGATCCATTCCCGGTTAGAGTTACCCTGGATTTTGGTACAGGATGCGTAGGCCGTGATGGTCATTTCAGAAAAGGTAAAATCGTTACCGTTTATACCAATCGCCTGATCGTTCCCGGTGCCGTTGCCACTACGGAATTTGTCAATTTCTTTTTTGACAGTGTAAGCGTTCAGGGTGTGCACAAGGTAACAAACACAAGCTCCCCGGTTGCCAATACACCACCTGCCCGCCAGTACAAAGTGGAGGCCATTAATGCAAAACTAACCAGGCCGAATGGCAATTTTACCGAGTGGAACAGTCTTAAAGTAATAACCCAGGTAGAAGGTTTTGCTACACCAGCACCGCTGGATGACATCTTCAGAATTGAAGGAAATGCTAACGGAAGGGTAAAAAGAGGTGCCCTGCTGGTTGCATGGCAATCCACTATAATTGAACCACTTATGAAGAGGTTTAACTGCCGCTGGATAGTTAGGGGTAAGGTAAGGATTGTACGACTCAACCTGTCTGCTAACAGCCCTTGGATCGGTGTATTGGACTTTGGAAACGGCGATTGTGATAACAGAGCCACCATTACGGTAAACGGAGTAACTCATCAAATTACTTTGCCGTAATTAAAAAAATATTATACCTTTAAACCAGTTTTCATAGGGTACGGATTAAAAACGGGCCAGGGTTTCTACCCAGGCCCTAACTTTTTTATACGGTTTCTGTTTGATTTTTAAGGTATTGGCAGAAAAGTATAGCCCGCCCTGCTAAAAAAATCCAACACTTTCGGCAGTGTAAACAATAAGTTCTCCGATGCCTTTTCACTGTCGTGAAAAACTATTACTGAACCAGGCCCTGCATTTTTCAAAACGTTTTGCAAACATTGGTCTTTGGAGGTGTTTTTATCAAAATCGCCGCTCAACACATCCCACATCACAATTTTCAGGTTTGTCATTTTCCTTGCCTGTGATGATTTTAGTCTTCCGTAGGGTGGCCTGAACAGATCAGATTGTATAAACCGGTCAGCCAGTGCTATATCTTTTAAATATAAATCGTCCTTTGTTTTCCAGCCGTTGAGGTGATTATGAGTATGATTGCCGACCCGGTGACCATCTTGCAAAATCTGGTTATAGATTTCAGCATTTGCCTCTACATTTTTTCCGATACAAAAGAAAGTGGCCTTTGCGTTATATTTTTTCAATTCATCGAGTACAAATGCAGTAATTGACGGATGCGGGCCATCATCAAATGTGAGATAAAGGATTTTATCATCAGTATCAATATGCCAGATCCGATGCGGGAATATTTTCTTTAACCACCCCGGTGTCTTAATAAAATATTTGAGCATTTATACAAATATAGCCCCCCTTTAGGGGCCAGGCTTTTTATCTTTGCAGCCTATGAATAAAAAAGTAAGGGTCCGCTTTGCCCCAAGCCCTACCGGCGGGCTTCACCTGGGCGGTGTACGGACGGTTTTATACAACTATTTATTTGCCAAAAAACATGGCGGTGACTTTATTGTACGAATTGAAGACACTGACCAAAGCCGTTATGTACCCGGAGCAGAAGAATATATATTCGATTGCCTGAGATGGTGTGGCCTGGAACCGGATGAAAGTGTGCAGCATGGCGGAAATTTCGGTCCTTACCGGCAGAGTGAAAGAAAAGAAAGCTACCGGCAATTCGCAGAACAATTAGTGGATAAAGGGTTTGCCTATTATGCGTTTGACACCCCTGAAGAATTGGATAAAATGCGGCAGGATTTTAAAACTGAACATAACCCATCTCCTCAATACGACCATAGTATCCGTATGAAAATGCGGAATTCGCTTACCCTAACAAATGAAGAAACAAAGAAATTATTGGAAAACGGAACAAAACATGTGATTCGAATTAAAATGCCGGAGAAAGAAACCGTTTCCTTTACCGACATGATACGGGGAGAAGTAAATTTCGACACTTCTACTGTTGATGATAAAGTATTGCTGAAAGCAGATGGGATGCCTACGTATCACCTCGCAGTGGTCGTAGACGATTACCTGATGCAAATATCACATGCCTTCAGGGGCGAAGAGTGGCTGCCAAGTGCCCCTGTGCATATTTTATTATGGAAATACCTGTTTGGAATTGAAAATATGCCGCAGTGGGCACACTTTCCGCTGATACTGGGACCCAACGGCAAACTAAGCAAAAGAGACGGGGCTAAATATGGTTTCCCGGTTTTTGCCATGAACTGGTCAGATCCTAAAAGTGGTGAACTAACAGAAGGTTTTAAAGAAAAAGGTTTCTTACCGGAAGCCTTCATTAACCTGCTGGCATTGCTGGGATGGAATGACGGTACAGAACAGGAAATTTTCTCAAAAGAAGAATTGACAGAAAAATTCTCCATGGAAAGGGTACACAGTGCCGGGGCCAAATTTGATTATGAAAAAGCCAAATGGTTCAACCACGAATGGATAAAAAGGTTGAAGGTTGAAAGTTTAAGGTTGAAGGTTGGTGAACTGCTTGCCCAAAATGGTATTCATGTTACTAATGAAGGCTTGCTCGACAAAATAATTTTTCTGGTGAAAGACAGGTGTACCTTACTGACAGATTTTGTTCAGCAATCTTCCTTCTTTTTCAAAGCGCCGGATGTGCTGGATGTGAATGCTGTAAAACCAAAGTGGAACGAGGCGAAACAACTTTTTTTCGCTGAAATCATTCGTAATTATGAACTGACCACTGACTGGGATGCTCATGTACTCGAAAATAATTTTAAAGAAATTGCAGCAGTGAATGACCTTAAACCCGGTGAACTGATGCTGCCTTTTCGCATTATGCTGGTAGGCGGCAAATTTGGACCGGGTGTATTTGATATAGCAGCCATTTTGGGGAAAGAGGAAACCATCAGGCGCATTCATTATGCCATGGGCAAGTTTTAACCCCGCTGTTCGATCATCTCCATTATAACATTCAGGCTGCCTTTACCGGCTGTTTCGATCATTTCCCTGTCAGCTTTATCCAGTATAAACAAACCGGTTGTATTTCCTTTAACATGGTCAGCTGTTCTTATGCCGGGGATTATTACCGATACCTGGGGATAACTGAGAACATAGCTGAGGGCTAATTGAGTTTTGGTACAATTATATTTCGGGCATAAAGCCCAAATGGCTGAAAGGGCATGATTGGCAGCTTCAACGACTTCTTTTGTAAGTCTGTTTTTCCGGTGATCATTTTCGGGAAAAGAAACACCGGTGTCAAATTTTCCGGTCAATAATCCAAATTGCAACGGCATCCTTGCGATAATACCATAGCCATTTTGAGCTGCCTGTTCAAGCAGCGGCAGACTGCGTTGGTTGAGAAGGTTCAATACCAGTTGAAATCCGTTACCTGATTTTTGCTGCAAAAGATAGCCGGCCTCTGGCAGCGGATGGAATGTATTCAGTGAAAGCCCCCAGTGCCGCACCTTACCCTGCTGCTGCAACTGCTGCATAGCTTCAACACATTCACCGCTTTGAAGATGAGGTAACCTTGCTGTATGTAACTGGTAAAAATCAATAGCTTCTCTTTTTAATCGCCGGAGTGATTCCTCGCAGGCACTTATGATATGTTCTTTCGAATAATCAACAGTAAACTGGTTATTCCGGGAGACATTTCCAACCTTGGTAGCTATAATAATACCTGGCTTGTTACCGATCGTTTTACCCAGTAACTCTTCCGAATGACCAAGCCCATATATATCTGCGGTATCAAAAAAATTGATGCCCGCCTCCAGTGATGCCACTATAGCTTTTTCCGATTCCTTATCATCAGCACTGCCCCAGCCAATAGCGGTATTTCCGATCATTGCGCCACCGCCAATGGCCCAGGCGCCAAATCCGATTTCGCTTACCCGTAAGCCGGTATTACCAAAACTCCTGTATTGCATGTCACAAATTACACTGCCAAAGCATAAAGAACCTAATTTTGCAGAACAATAATTTCACATGAACAGACCTATCAGAGTGTTAGTGGCCAAAGTGGGTTTGGATGGCCATGACCGTGGTGCCAAAGTTATTGCCACCGCCTTACGAGATGCTGGTATGGAAGTAATATACACCGGCCTAAGGCAAACACCGGAAATGGTGGTGAATGCCGCTCTTCAGGAAGATGTGGACGCCATTGGTATAAGTATTCTATCCGGCGCACATAATACGGTTTTCCCAAAAGTCATTGCTTTAATGAAAGAAAAAGGCATGGATGATGTGTTGCTTACAGGTGGCGGTATCATTCCGGATGAAGACATTGAAGAATTAAATAAAATTGGTGTGGGGAAATTATTTCACCCCGGAACAAACACTCATGAAATAGCGGATTATATCAGCGGATGGGTGAAAGAGCACCGCAACTTCTAAAAAAAATAACATGTACCAAACACTGATTGCCAGCCTGGAAAATGGCATTTATACTATTACCATCAACCGTCCCGATAAATTAAATGCACTAAATAAGGATGTTTTTACTGACCTCAACGCTGCACTTGATGAAATTGAAAAAAATCCGGACATAAAATCAGTTATAATTACCGGTGCAGGCACAAAAGCATTTGTAGCCGGAGCAGATATTACAGAGTTCACAGGATTAAGCAAAGGCGATGCTATGGCATTGGCACAGCGGGGACAGGATGTTTTTTTCAGAATTGAAAACTGCAATAAACCCATTGTAGCAGCCGTGAACGGCTTTGCCTTAGGTGGCGGGTGCGAACTGGCTATGAGTTGTCATTTTCGGATAGCTTCTGAAAATGCAAAGTTTGGCCAGCCGGAAGTAAACCTTGGGCTTATCCCCGGTTATGGCGGCACTCAAAGACTGGTACAATTAATCGGCAAAGGGAAGGCGATGGAACTGCTGATGAGTGCCCATATGATTGACGCTAATGAAGCTAAGCAACTGGGATTAGTGAATTATGTTACAACGCCGGAAACGTTGCTGGAGCATACAAGTAAGATTCTGGATGTAATAAATACAAAAGCGCCGCTGGCTGTTGCCGGCTGTATAAAAGCAGCCAATGCAGTATTTGATGAAAGCAAAAATGGTTTTGCGGTCGAGATCAATGAGTTTGGTAACACGTTTGATACCGAAGACATGAAAGAAGGCGTAAGTGCATTTATGGATAAAAGAAAAGCTTCTTTTAAAGGGAAATAAATCACTTCTCTACCAGTTTTTCATCCAATAAATAAGCCGCAACTCCGGTAATATTATCATTTCCCCTGGCATCTTCTAAATATACACGGAAGGAAGTAATTGTCCTTTCCGGAAATGTAAGTATTCGCTTTCTGCCAATACTTGTTCCCTGCACCTCACCGATTGGTTTATCATTATTGTACAGTACAATGCTGAAACGACGAATAGTTTGACCTAAATGAATGGCCTCCTTCAGTACAATACAGTTTGTTTTCACAGGCTGTGACAGTTGCACAATAAAATTTTGGAGGTTGATACCGTAATAAGTATTGGTAGTATCAAAACCACGGAGCAATAACGTTTTGTTTCGAAGGTCCTTCTGGCTAAATTCATAATAAGTGTCGGCCTCCTTCAAAAGGTTTGCCGTAAAACTTTGCTCCCTCAATTTTTTGAATTGCAGTAACGCTGCTGAGTCAGTTTCATGAATAAGTCCATTCTTATCCGGTGGTACATTCAATAATAAATTGGCACCGCGGCCAACTGATTTCAGGTAAATATCAAACAGCTTTTCTGCCGATTTCACTTTACTGTCTTCTGCATTCCTGTAAAACCAACCGGGTCGGATACTTACATCACATTCTGCAGGCATCCAGTGTTTTCCATTATAATTTCCATGATTCAGGGTATCGTTGGCCGGGGCACCCAATCCCCGTTTAAAGCCGGCTGTATCCAGAAAATTCCAGTTAGGATCTCCGGCAAAACCGCTTTCATTTCCTACCCATCGTATATCAGGGCCAATATCACTGAACACAACCGTCTTGGGCGAAAGTTGCCGTACGGTATTCTCATACCTTCTCCAGTCGTATTCCTGTTTTTTCCCGTTGGGCCCTTCGCCGTTGGCGCCATCCCACCACAACTCCCAAATGGGACCGTAATTTTGAAATAATTCTTTCATCATTCCTACGAATACATCATTGTATTTTTCCGTACCATAATCAGGATGGTTCCTGTCCCAGGGAGAAATATATATACCGAACTTCAATCCATATTCCCTGCAGGC
>DASUDW010000263.1:0-12914 GCA_036275415.1 Chitinophagaceae bacterium
CATTATTAAATGCCTAAGGAAGGAAAAGAACATTCATATAATTGCCGCTGACGCAAAAGATGAAGTGGTCGGTAAATACCTGGCAGATGATTTTCTTGTTATACCTCCTGCTTCAGATTCAAAGTTTTCAGACAAATTGCTTTCGCTTTGCAGGGAAAGGAATATTCATGTGCTGTTGCCACTTGTTACCAAAGAATTGATACCGTTGGCAGATAGGATGAAAGAATTTGAGTTAGCCGGAACCCGGATACCAATATCTTCAGTAGCCTCTCTGGAGATAGCCAACAATAAAAGCCGTTTGTATGAGTTTCTGCAGTGGAGGGGAATGGCGATTCCGGACTTTCGGGTGGTTGAGAATGTTGAGCAATTTAAGACGGCTATTACAGAATTGGGCTATCCGGACAAGATAGTATGTTTTAAGCCTTCTGTTTCCAATGGCAGCAGGGGGTTCAGGATATTATCAGAGCAGCAAGATGAATTAGATCTTTTGTTTAATCATAAGCCCACAACAACATATTTAAAAGAAGCAGAGGCTATTCGTATTTTGTCATCCGGCTTATTTCCTGAGTTATTGGTCAGTGAATATTTACCGGGAGCAGAATATTCAGTTGATTGTTTATGTGATCATGGCGAAGCTATATTAGTGGTTCCGAGAATAAGAACAAAAATGATCAACGGAATTTCTGTACAGGGACAGTTTATTCAGCAAGAGGAAATTATCCGGTATTGCAATGGAATAATAAAAGAGTTGCATTTGCACGGGAATATTGGCATACAGGTAAAGGCCAATGAATCCGGAGAGTACATGATTCTTGAAATCAATCCCCGTGTACAGGGATCAATTTCTGCAGGCTTGGGTGCCGGTGTCAACCTGCCTGTACTAGCTATTAAACAAGAGCTCGGCCTTACAATTCTTCCTGAAGAAACCTTTGTAAAGTGGGGAACCAGGTTTACCCGTTTCTGGGATGAGATATTTTATTGATTATGACTGACACTAAGTCATTTTTAGAACTCGGTAAGGTTTTTGAGAAATGTGGTAAATGAAAATATTATTTGTACAACGTCAGTTTCAATTTTTTTTCTCATAAGTCAATAACTCAATGGTAATGAAAAAAATCGGGGCAAGCTTATTATTCACTTTGTTATCCATAGCCGTACTGGCGCAGAAGAACAGTAATGAAAATACTCTACTGTGGAAGATTAGCGGTAACGGATTGGAGAAACCTTCCTACCTGTACGGTACCATCCACATGATTTGTGCCGACGATGCCGGCCTCAGCAATAATTTTAAAAAGGTCATCAAGGACTGTGATGAAGTATATTTTGAAGTGGATATGGACAATCTATTTGAAATGATAGGGGCCATGGCAAAAATGAAAATGAGAGGGGATACCACGTTGAGGGACCTTTTAAATGAAGCAGATTATAAAAAAGTGAAGGAATATTTTGAGAAAAAGGGTTCTATGCTTCCGTTTACTATGCTGGAAACCTACAAGCCCATACTGGCTGCTTCAACCCTTGAACAAAAATCACTTGATTGTGACCAGACTGCTATCATGGAGCAGGTTATCATGGAAGAGGCCAAGCAAAGCAATAAAAAAATCAACGGCCTGGAAACAATGTCATACCAGGCGGATGTGCTGGATAGCATTCCCTACCGGTTACAGGCCATGCAACTGGTGAGTTATATTGATAGTGCCAGTTTGGGCGATAAAGAAAACAAACAGATGGATGAACTTTTTGAGGCTTATAAAAAGCAAGATCTGAAAAAGCTGGAGGAATTAATGGTGGAAACAGATGCCGGCCTATCGGGATTTACCGATATCATGCTCTATCACCGGAACCTAAACTGGGTAAAAAAGCTGCAAAAACTGATGCCTCAGAAGTCTTTGGTCATTGCAGTAGGTGCCGGCCATTTACCCGGTGAAAAGGGAGTGATAAATTTGCTACGGTTGGCAGGGTTCACCCTGACTCCGGTCGAAAATAAGATCGTTAAGACCAGAGAGATCTGAGAAAGGGAGGTCCTATAAATTTTTGGGCTTCATTTTCTCCAAACATATACTTTTGTGCCGATAAATTAATTACTGGCCCAATCCATCCGGTTTATAAATGACCAATTCTTACCACGACCTCGTCAAGCAAACATTTAATTTTCCGCAAGAGGGTATTGAAGTTAAAGAAGGAGATCTGTTTTTCAACGGTCTCGATCTGAATGCATTGATTGCCAAGTATGGCACCCCTATGAAACTTACCTATCTTCCCAAGATCGGTATGCAGATTAAGAAGGCTAAACAAATGTTTGCTGCTGCTTTTAAAAAGCACAAGTACGAAGGGAAATACTTTTATTGTTATTGCACCAAAAGTTCTCACTTCAGTTTTGTCGTAGAGGAAGCTTTAAAAAGTGATATACACCTGGAAACCTCTTATGCATACGATATAGAGATCATCAAGAAACTTTACCAGAAGAAGAAGATCACCAAGGATATTCACATTATTTGCAACGGGTTCAAGCAAAAAACCTATACCAGGCGTATTGCCAACCTAATCAATTCCGGCTTTTCTAATGTTATCCCGGTGCTTGACAATAAGGAGGAATTAAAAGAATATTCTTCCACGGTAAAAGTGCCATTTAAACTGGGGATTAGGGTGGCTGCTGAAGAAGAGCCTAGCTTTCCCTTTTATACCTCGAGGCTGGGCATCCGGGCAAAGGACATCCTTGAATTCTATGTCGACAGGATTGAAGGATATGAAAGTAAATTCCAGTTGAAGATGCTGCACATCTTCCTCAATAAGGGCATAAAAGACGATATCTATTACTGGAGCGAATTGAATAAAGTGATCAACCTGTATTGCCAGTTAAAGAAAATCTGCCCCGAACTGGACTCAATTAATATCGGTGGTGGTTTTCCCATAAAGCACTCACTTGGTTTTGAATACGATTACCAGTTCATGATCAATGAAATTGTGAGGAATATTAAAACCGCCTGTAAGAAGGCAAAAGTGCCAATGCCCAATATTTTCACAGAATTTGGCAGTTACACAGTAGGAGAGAGCATGGCACACATTTACAAAGTGATTGCAGAAAAAGTACAGAATGACAGGGAGACATGGTATATGATCGATTCTTCATTCATCACCACTTTGCCTGATACATGGGGTATCGGTGAGAAGTTCCTGATGCTGCCGGTGAATAAGTGGGACCATGATTACCAAAGGGTGGTGCTTGGGGGAATTACCTGTGACAGCCATGATTATTATGACTCAGAGGAACATATCAATGAGGTTTTCCTTCCTAAAGTGAACGGCGATAAAGATCCATTGTATGTTGGCTTCTTTCATACAGGAGCCTACCAGGACCAGATCAGTGGTTATGGCGGTATCAAACATTGCCTTATACCTTCACCCAAACATGTAATTGTCGGGTACGATAAAAACGGAAAACTTACTGACTGGGTCTATGCAAAGGAACAGTCTGCACAGAGTATGCTCAAAATTCTCGGGTATAAATAAAATCAACTTCGCCACCAGGCAATTTGCCGGTGGTGGCGAAGTATCAGATTGTTTAATCAGTTGCGCCTGCGACCGCTTTCAGATGCTCTTTTGAAACGTCTCCATTCGTCATATTCCCATCTGGAATAGCTAACCCTGCCTAAATAAGACCCGTCGAGGAAAAACCGGTTGTCATAGCCTTTCCAATATAAAAGACCAGCCGGGCTCCGGTGAAAATACCTGCCATCATGGAAACGGTTCATGGTAAAACCAGGTGACGGACTTATAATAAGAGCAGTTCTGTTGTAATAAGGTGCCGGGGGCGGAGATTCTGATCTTCGGGAAGTCCTTTCAGATTTTTCCTTCGTTTCCCACACACGGCTTGATTTACAACCGGTAATGGTAATTGCAAAAACTACCAGTGCAGTTAAAGTGAGGATAAATGTTCTTTTCATGGCTTTTATTTTTGATAGTTAGGAGATATGATATAATGCGTATTGTACCCGCTATTCCCTTGTTTTTTTATTTCTTGTACCATTAACCGGCGTTGTTTTGGCTACAGGTTCTTCCATAACTGGCTGAGTATTCTTGACGAGTACAGGTGATGATACAACGGTATCTTTTGCCTGGTAAACTGAATCTTTCTTAATTCCTGCAGGAATTGTTTTTGCCAGATTATCCAGAGCAGCAGTGCTACCGGTGGCGTCTCTTCCCATAATAATATCAGTCGTTACCCAATTGGCACTGTCATTATCTGCAGGATCAATGTCGAGGAAACGATAGGCAACAGCAGTACTGTCTTTTACGGCCTTATTGCCCGGAGAGAATAATTTGGTGCTGTACTCTTTTGTGACAGCACAACTGGCGGCCATAGCCACAATCAGCATTAATACTACCGCTTGTACCATTCTGGCTATTTGCATGGCTGGTAATTTTAAATTTGAATAATTAACGAACACCTTTGTAAACCAATTCGTTTGCCATATTTTCTTAAAAACATTTTACATGAAATACTTTTTGATACTATTAACATTGCAGTTTACAGTCAACATAAGCCATGCACAGACGGCTGAAGATTCTGTTAAACAGGTTATTCAGCAGCTCTTCACCGGTATGCGGGAAGCTGATACGTCCCTGATAAGAAAATGTTTTGCAGATAGTATGATAATGCAGACTATCTCAAAAAATAAAGAAGGGCAACTAATAATTCGTAATGAATCTCCTGTTAATTTTATTGATTTTATTGCCAAGGAAGCAAAAGGCAATGCGGATGAGCGAATAAAATTTGATGTGGTAAAAACAGATGGCCCGCTGGCAATAGCCTGGACACCATATACCTTCTATTACAAGGGACAATTCAGTCATTGCGGGGTTAATTCTTTCCAACTCATAAGGTTTAACGGAAACTGGAAGATTCAATACCTCATTGATACCAGGAGGAGGCAGGGATGTGAGTAAGATCTATGATTACCCCTTTTCGGCCATTTTTTCTAAAAAAAGAAACCCTCCGTGGAAACGGAGGGTTGTAAACCAAAACCAACTGCTTATGAGAAAATTTTTATGGTAAGAACTTATTTAATTACAATTTCTGTGGCAGATTGTTTGACTGCTTCTTTTTTAGGAAGGTTTAATGTCAACACACCATTGACGTAAGAAGCTTCAATCGCCGTTGCATCAATTTTTTCATCTAATGTGAAAGATCTCTTAAAAGAACCGATACTGAATTCTTTCCGGATTTGCTTTTCATTTTCTGTTGCAGTTTCTTCTTTTTTTTCTGCTGAAACCGTTAACAGGTCATTCTCCACATTGATCTTGAAATCTGTTTTTTCAAAACCCGGTGCAATCACCTCCAATCGAAAATCTTTTTCTGTTTCTTTGACGTTCACAGGAACAGAATCTTTTCTTATCGTATTGTTAAAGCCACTGTTGATCAGTAGCGGCAGTTCGGTGAAAATATCGTCCACCAGATTACTGAAAGTGCCTTCGAACGGCTTTCTGTTGAATTTTACGTATGCCATGTGTTTAGTTTTTTTGGTTAGCAATTTTTGTTCTTTAAAGAAGCGTCAAAGCACATACCACCGGCTTTTTTATGTCAGTAACGACAGTTTTCATGGAAATTGAAGGACAATATTTCCGAAAAAGGAAATATTTGCTGCCATATTTTCCTCCCACCAAATCCTCTTGCGGATGGCCGAACCATTTTCATTAGTTTTGCGTTTTATCACTAAAGAAAAGTATATGTATCCAGCAGAAATAGTAATCCCGATGAAGGAAGAACTGACAGAAAATGGCTTTACAGAGTTGCTCACATCTGATGAAGTTGAAAATCAGTTGTCCAAAGAAGGTACAACATTGGTTATGATTAATTCGGTTTGCGGATGTTCCGCAGGAACAGCCCGTCCTGGTGTTTTACTGGCAGTTCATCATGCCGCCAAAAAACCAGATTACCTTACCACCAGTTTTGCCGGTTTCGACATTGATGCAGTTAAAACCCTTCGTCAGCACCTGATGCCTTATCCGCCTTCTTCACCTGCTATCGCATTGTTTAAAAACGGACAGTTAGTACATTTTATCGAAAGACATCAGATTGAGGGCAGGCCGGCACAAATGATCGCTCAGAATCTTATGGGTGCTTTTGATGAACATTGTAATTAACCCATCAAAAAATCATAATGGAACCCCGGTCAGTTCTGGCCGGGGTTTTTATTTTAACCCGTCTTTGCAGAAGGCCACAAAACCTTTCTTTAGTATATTCGCCACCAATCAATTAAGTTTTCATGTATCCTAACCTTTACTATGCTTTCAGGGATCTGTTTGGAGTGGAGTGGAAGTTCCTCCGCTTTGTCAACTCTTTTGGATTTTTTGTAGCCATAGCTTTTATTATCGCAGCCATCGTGTTAGCTAATGAATTGAGGCGAAAAAGTAAACAGGGGCTTTTTCAGCCAACGGAAATGCAGGTAATGGTAGGAGAACCGGCTTCTTTACTTGATCTGGGGCTTAATTTTCTCCTGGGTTTTATTTTGGGGTATAAAATAGTTGCCCTGTTTATTTTAGATAGTTCTGCTACGGAAGATCCCCAGGCGTTTATTTTTTCCAGCCTGGGCAGCTGGCCGGCAGGAATTGCTTTCGGGTTATTATTTGCCGGTTTAAAATGGTGGGAGAAGAACAAGCAAAAGCTAGATAAACCCGAAAAAAGAATAGTCAGGATTTGGCCACATGACAGGGTTGGTGAACTTACCATCATTGCACTGATTTTTGGTCTTTTGGGTGCCAAACTCTTCGATATTTTTGAGAACTGGGCAGATTTTCTAAAACATCCATCTGATTATATCCTTTCAGCCAAAGGACTCACATTTTATGGTGGCCTTATTTGTGCCGGTCTTGCCATTTGGTGGTATGCCAAACGTCATAAAATCGGTTTTTGGCACCTGAACGATGCATTTGCCCCAACAATGATGATAGCCTATGCAGTGGGCCGGATTGGCTGCCAGGTGTCAGGAGACGGTGATTGGGGGATTGAGAATGTAAAACCAAAGCCTTTTAGCTGGTTGCCAGATTGGATGTGGGCTTATAAATATCCCCATAACGTAAATGAGATCGGTGTAAAGATTCAGGGCTGTACTGACACCCGTTTTTGTAACGAATTGCCTGTAGCTGTTTATCCAACACCTTTGTATGAAATAATTGTTTGCTTTATCCTTTTTGGCATCATCTGGGCCGTAAGAAAAAGGCTAAAAGTTCCGGGCACTTTATTTGCTTTATATCTGATGTTCAATGGATTGGAAAGGTTTTTTATAGAAAAAATCAGGGTAAATACCCGTCTAAACATTTTCGGTTTTCAGCCTACCCAGGCTGAGGTTATTTCAACCTTTTTGTTCCTTTCGGGCCTTGCCATTTGGATTGTACTCAGCCAACAGGCCAAAAAGGCGAATATAGCTGGACGTTAAATTTTTTTGTCAGATCATTTTTGGCTGAAATCCTTGCCTGACATGGCTTTTAGCAGGTTATTCACAATTGGAAACGTTTGCACATTCTCTGTTAGTAATTTTTCATCCGCATTAGTTATGAGATACCAAGCTTATTAGCTACCTTTGCAGACGGTCCCGGACGGTAAATTTCATTCATTGCAATTAACTATCCATTTGCAACAACCTGCAAACAAAAAGGGTCTTCTATTCGTTTGACAATTAAATGGTTTTAAGCTATGCGGCAGCTCAAAATTGCTACCCAGATCACCAACAGGGATTCCCAGGCAGTTGAAAAGTATCTTCAGGAAATTTCAAAGATCTCCATGATCACCCCGGAAGAAGAAACAACGCTTGCCCAACGCATCAAAATGTTCCATAAAAATCCCCTGGATGCCCAAAGGGCTTTGGACAAACTGGTGCAGGCGAATCTTCGTTTTGTGGTTTCTGTGGCCAAGCAATACCAACATCAGGGCTTGTCACTCAGTGACCTTATTAACGAGGGTAACCTCGGCTTGATCAAAGCGGCACAACGCTTCGACGAAACCAAAGGTTTCAAATTTATTTCATACGCTGTATGGTGGATTCGCCAGTCCATTTTGCAGGCGTTGGCAGAGCAGGGCAGATTGGTCCGCTTGCCTCAAAACAAAATTGGCACCTACAACAAAGCCAACAAGGCCTATATGGCTTTTGAACAAGAACATGAAAGAGAGCCTTCTACGGAAGAGTTGGCAGAATTGCTCGAAATGAGCGAAACCGAGATCAACAATATCTTCCAAAGCAACACCCGTCATACTTCACTGGATGCTCCGGTGCATGAGGCAGAGGATGTGGCCATGGGCGACCTGCTGGAGGGCAGTGATGACACTGATGACGATGTGATGAAAGATTCACTCCGTAATGAAATACGCCGTGTACTCAAATCTCTGTCGCCACGGGAGGCGGAGATCGTTAATGCCTATTTCGGACTGGATGGTGAAAACGGTGTTACTATTGAGCAAATCGGTCAGAAATACGATTTGACCAAGGAACGTATCCGTCAGATCAAGGAAAGGGCTATTAAAAGGCTGCAAAAAGCCCGTTACAGCAGTGCATTAAAAGCCTATCTCGGGTAAACGCATTAAATCTGCCTGCGGAGGCAGGTTGGTGGGTATATTTTAGTACTTTTTAACTCCGGTTTTGTGTAAACAAGACCGGAGTTGTTTTTTCTAACAACCATTTAGCCTTTGGCGGGTTATTTTTGTAATGAGTATGAAATTTTATCCGATACTTCTTTGCATTTCAACAACGTTATTATTTACATCCTGCGAGAAAACGGTTGATTTTAACCTGAATACAGCTGAACCTAAACTGGTGATTGAAGCATCCATTGAAAACGGTCAGGCCCCGGTAGTTTATATTTCAAAAAGCCTTGACTATTTTTCATCCATCAATTATGATATGCTGGCTAATAGTTCAGTAAGTGGAGCTGAAGTTTACATTTCCAATGGCACCCAAACCCATCGTCTGAAAGAATACTCCTTACAAACGCCTGCCGGCAGCAGTCTGTTTTATTATTCCAATGATCCTGCAAGCCCTGCCACAGCATTTCTAGGTCAGTTAAATACCGCATATTCTTTGAGAATAGTTTCGGGTGGTAAAGAATATACTGCCGTTAGCCGCATACCTTCCATTACCCGCAGAATAGATACTTTATACTGGAAACCGGCTCCGGCAGGCAATCTGGCCAACAAGGTGGTTTTAATGATTAAAGCTACAGATCCCCCGGGCTACGGCGACTATATCAGGTATTATACTAAACAAAACCGGGATCCCTTTTTCCCTGGTCTCAATTCAGTATATGATGATCAGGTAATTGACGGTACTACTTATGAGGTTCAGGTGGAAAGAGGTGTGCCAAGAACAGGTTCAATCCCTGAAAACTACTCCTTTTTTGATCGTGGAGATACAGTAACAGTTAAGCTGGCAAATATTGATAAAGCAACCTATGATTTCTGGAGAACAATGGAATTCTCCTATGCCAGTGTGGGTAACCCTTTTTCTTCTCCAACCAAGGTATTAAGCAATATCAATGGAGGCGCCCTGGGTTATTTCGGGGGCTATGCTGCACAATACAGAACCCTCATTATTCCCCGGTAATATCAGCAAAATTTACCAGTTTGTCCACATAGACAATTGAAAGACAATTGTCACATACTTCAATTATTAATTACGGTTATTTTTGCCGGATATAAATTTGACAATATGGAAACCAACGAAAAAGTTCATTGTCTGATAATCGGATCCGGGCCTGCCGGATATACCGCTGCAATTTATGCCAGCAGGGCGGGCTTAAAACCGGTACTATACCAGGGTATACAGCCCGGAGGACAATTAACAATAACAACGGAAGTGGAGAATTATCCCGGTTATCCGGAAGGAATACAAGGCCCTGAAATGATGGTGCATTTTGAAAAACAGGCAGCCCGGATGGGAACTGACATACGGTATGGCTTGGCTACCAAAGTTGATTTTTCAGGCCCTGTACATAAAGTACAAATAGATGAGGAAAAATGGATCGAAGCGGATTCTGTTATCATTTCCACGGGTGCTTCTGCCAAATGGCTTGGTCTGGAGAGTGAGCAACGTTTAAATGGGTACGGTGTAAGTGCCTGTGCGGTTTGCGACGGATTTTTCTTCAAAGGCAAAGAAGTGGCCATTGTAGGTGCAGGAGATACGGCTGCAGAAGAAGCATTATACCTCTCAAAAATTTGCTCCCAGGTACACATGGTCGTCCGCAGGGATGAAATGAGGGCCAGTAAAGTAATGCAGGAAAGGGTTAAAAACACTGTTAATATCAAAATTTACTGGAATAGTGAAACGGATGAGGTGCTTGGCGATAAAAAAGTATCCGGAGTACGGATTCGGAATAATAAGACAGGAGAAAAGCAGGAGATCCCGGTCAGCGCTTTTTTTGTTGCCATTGGTCATCAGCCTAATTCAGATATATTTAAAGGATGGCTGGATATGGATGAGGCCGGTTATATTAAAACAATACCGGGAACAAGTAAAACTAATATTGAAGGGGTTTTCGCCTCCGGCGATGTTCAGGATAAAATATACCGACAGGCTGTAACGGCAGCAGGAAGTGGTTGTATGGCAGCCCTGGATGCGGAACGTTACCTCAGCGCCAAAGGACTGCATTGATATATGGCTTCCATCATTACCATAGAACTCAGAGGGCTTCGCTTTCATGCTTATCATGGGCTTTTTGAAGAAGAAAAAGTAGCAGGGAATGAATTTCAAGTTGACTTGTTTGTTAATTACGAACCTTCAGAAAAGGTAATAAATGATATTGCAGGCACAATAAATTATGCTGACATATTTCAATTGGTCAGCCGACAGATGAAAAAACGAAGAGATCTGTTGGAAACAGTAGCAATGGACATTGCAGAAAATATCAAGGAAAATTATTCTCTCGTAAAATCAATTGATATTACTATTACAAAAATAAATCCACCCATTTCCGGTTTTACAGGATCTGTAGGGGTACGCTTTAATAAAGATTTTTAAATGATCTTATTTTTCCATTTTCCTGTCCGGATATATAAATAGGATAGTATAAAAAGGATGCTCCAGTAAAGTAATTCTGAAGACCAGGCCCATACGAGTGATAATTTCCAGACAACAAGGATCAACCATATATAAAGGCAATAAATGCCAATAGAAATAATTTCTATTAAGAGATTGATTTTTGTATTACCTGTGCCCGTTACAGCGTTTAGCCACACCGTGGCAACAGACATACCCAGTACCCCAATAGAAACCATGCGAATAACGGGAATGGCCTCTTCAATAAAACTCTCCTGATTGCTGAATAAGCCTAGAAAAACGCCAGGGAAAATATTCATTAGCAGACACAAAACTGATGTAAAGCCAAGGCTTATCAACATGATTTTTTTTATCAGCAACAGCACCAGTTCTTTCCTTCCCTGGCCAATAATATTACTCACCATTGCATTGCTGGTACTTGCAAATGCCCAGATGAATATGCCAAATACCCCGAATATATTCCGCATGGTATTACTGATTGCCAGGGGTCTTTCGCCATAATGTTCTATAAGAACATAAAACAACAGCCATGCTGCTATGCTCAGTAAATATTGCAGAATAAGGGGAGAAGATTGCCGGAAATAGTGCAACGCAACTTCTTTATTGAATCGCCAGTATTTAAAGAGACTGAATTGGGCCTGGAATCTTTTATAAAAGATTATAGAAAAAATGACAATAACAGCAGCGATTTCCGCAAACACTGATGCTACTGCTGCACCGTTGAATCCCAGGGCCGGGAAACCAAAATGACCGTAAATGAGGCTATAGTCAAGAAAAATATTAAGCAAAGCCTCTATAATGAAAGCGTATTTCATTAGGCTGCTGTTATTGCTGCTGACCAGGAAAGCATTTGATAATTGAAATAGATAAAGAAAGGGGAGTCCCCAAATCCTTATCCGGAGAAATTGAAGAGCCTGTTCCTCCACTTCAGCAGATTGCAGACTGGATTGTAAAAAATAGGGGGAGAGAAAATAAGTGATGATTATACCGGCAATGGCAAATAAAAGAGCAATCCATATAGCCTGGCTGTACAATTTTCCCATTTCATGAGGCAGGTTTTGTCCGGCTCTTCTGGCCATCATAGCCTGTAAACCGCTGTTCAGGCCATTGCCAACCAGTGCGAAAACAAGGTAGAAAACTCCGGTGATGCCGGCAGTACCCAGTTCCTTTTCACCCAGACCGCCCAAAAAAACATTATTGGTAACAAAATTAATCTGTGGTACCAGCAAGGCAAGGCTAATAGGGAGGGCAATTTTAAGTATTTGCCTGTTGGTGACTTCTACCCGGAGGTCATTATTGATTTCATTCCCTTGCATAAAGTTGGCGGCAAACCTACGATAATTAAATTTTAACTATTATTGCACCCAGTCGAAATACGAGTGAAACAACTATTTCATATAGAGAGTAATACTGAAAGTATTCAGCCCGTTTTATCCATCATGTTTTCGGATAAGTATGTTGTGTACACCATTGCCGATAAAGAGGCTGAAAAACTCAACCGCCTTAATTTTTGTAGAGTAGAAGAGTGGTCTGACGACACATTGGATGATTTATTTAATACCTATTCTGAACTTAAGGAAAATTATTACCAGGTACTTATTTCATATAATTTTCGACAATCCATGCTGGTGCCTGCTCAAAGTTTTCGAAAAAGCGATGGTGGGGTATTATTATCCGGCATTTCCGGAGTAAGCGAAAATAACTCAGTGGTCAGTGAAGCAATTCCTGAATGGCAATTATATAATGTATATGCTGTTCCTGATCATGTACATGACCGTCTTCGAAAGCAGTTTTCAAGGGCGACTTTCAGGCACCAGGTATCACTCGAATTAAGAAATGCCAATGCTGCATCAGCAGAGGGGTGTTTTC
>DASUDW010000264.1:0-14927 GCA_036275415.1 Chitinophagaceae bacterium
AGTTTTATTTTCCGGTAAATGAACCGTTCCAGCATGAAAGAGATCAGAAAATAACTGCCGGTTAAAATAATGGCAAAGCAAACAACGCCGATCCACCAGCTTTTCTCTACATAACCAATCAGTACACTGATCGGTATAGCCAATACCAGCGCCGTAAAGGCTGAAAGCTGTCTCGGTGAAAAATTCTTTGTAGAAAACATCCGCGGTTCGTGATTGGTTGTTCAGGTAAGCAAAGTACAAATGTAGTACGATTGTCTATGAACTATGAACCATGAACTTATCCTAAAGCTCAAACTTATAACCAACGCCTTTTACGGTAGTGATGCAATCAATACCCAGTTTCTGGCGGATCTTCCGGATATGAACATCAATGGTACGATCGCCTACAATTACATCATTGCCCCATACCTGGTTTAGTATCTCATTCCGCAGAAATACACGGCCGGGCTTTTGGGCCAGCAGGCAGAGCAGTTCAAATTCTTTTTTGGCAAGTATAATCTCCTCGTCACCCACTTTTACAATGAATCGTTCAGGGTCGATGGTCATATTTTCAAGAGTAAGCACTCTTGCTTCGGTTTTGTTGAGTCTTCTGAAAAGGGCATTCACCCGGCTTAAAAAAACTTTTGGGCTGATAGGTTTGCTCAGGTAATCATCGGCTCCGGTTTCAAGCCCTCGGATCTGGGTGCCTTCGTCATTTACAGCAGTCAGGAAAATAATTAATGTGTCTTTGAATGCCGCCTGTGAACGCAGGAGTTCACAAACTTCTACCCCCGTTTTTTTGGGCATCATTACATCCAGGATCACAAGGTCGGGTTGGGTACGGCGGGCTTTTTCCAGCGCTTCATCGCCATCTTTAGCGGTGATTACCTCATATCCTTCATTAGAAAGGTTGTATTTCAGAATTTCCAGAATGTCAGGTTCGTCATCAGCAATCAGCACCTTTCGGGCTTTTGTTTCCATGTTGTGGAAAGTTTGCGCAAACCTAAAGGGAATTGAGTTGGCAATAAAATTTTAGGCGGACTGTTTACACAGACTTAATGATTACTTAATATTTCGATTTTCAGGTCCGGTAATTACAGCTTTTTTCCTCATAAATGCGTCTAAGTCAGGGAAAAACGTCATTCATGCCATATCGGCCCTGCTTCCTAACTTTGAATTTTCAATCCATATGATGAAAACAACAGCACACCTTATCATTACAATGGCCTTGTTGCTGGCGGCAATGGTTGCCCGCCCGCAAGGGGTAAGTGTGGCTGACACTATCAGGATACCTGGAAATTATAAACCAGCCCAAAACAGGGAATTACGGCACGATAATATTGATAACGAGCAAAAATCAATACTGGCATCTGATGGCCAGGCAGATCGTTTTTTCAAGCCTTCGGACAATGAGGAGATCAACTTTTTGCTTTCCCAAAGCCTGGTGAAAAAAGTAGATGCCCTTCAATACCTCATTGAAACCGACAGCCTGCTGGATCACCGGTTAAAAGTAACCTATCTGTCCGGCCTCGAGTTTGTGCTCCGGTATTTCCGGCAAAACTGGAAACTGAAATCGGATAAAAGAGTAAACCCGTATAACCTCGCTGCTATAATCAATGGCTATGAAACCGCCATGATGAAAGACAGAAAAGGTGAATCCATTGAACCGCTGATCAACTCTCTCAGTTACGATGCAGGCATGAATGTACTGGTCAGCATTTTTGAAAAAAACACAGGGTATATTCCGGCAAAGAATAACCTGGTACTAAAGTATTGTTCTCTTCACCCGGAAAAAACACTGGCTACCCTGCGGGATAATCCCAATATGCCATTTGCCGATAGCCTGGTAAGGGCATTGGATAAAAGAACATATGCCCGGCAGTTGTATGATTTTGCCCAGGCCAATAATCAAATTGGATCGGTAATAAGGAATATTACGGATGATATTTTTATAAGGACAATCGTAAAAATGGCCCGCAGCCGTAGCGGTCAGCAATACTTTCCATTCCTGGACAATATTGTAAAAGGAAAAATGACCATTGAGGAAATTGATTCGGTTAAAGAAGATTCATTACAATATTATAAGCTGCTGGTGCGTACACAAATGGATTATGTGGCCCGTGCCATTGAAAAGGATACGGCCTTCGAGTTCAAAGCGCTGACAGAAAGGCTGGAAAAAAAGGCAAGGGAAGATTTTGTCAATGTGATCAACGGGCTGCATAACGAAACGCCTGAAGTACGTTTCCGCTCTATACAGCCCCTTTCGGCAGAAGAATTATATTACCTCGCTGTATCATCAGACGGCACCATCTATACCTCCAGCTTTGTAAAAGGTGTGTACCCGCTGATGATGAAAAAGATCAATAATAAGGGCGACTCGCTGCTGATGTCATTAAAGTTTGACAAGTACCGAAAATTCATCAAAATGGCGGCAGGTTACAATACACTGAGTAATTTTCTTAGTTCTTTCCCGCCTAAAAAATCGCCTGACGAAGAAAGTGATGCAGAAATACTTATGAAAGCATTTGTAGGCAGGCTGGAGCAGGGAAATGGCCTCGAAGACGGAGTGGATGTAGCCGATTCTTATGCAAGCATTGCTGAAACAATACAACCTTTGGCTACTGAAATGCTCCGGAATATCGGGTTGAATTACCAGCGAAATGAAAAAAGCGGTAATAAGCGGGGTATGGCCATTTACAATATCCTTACTAAATTATTTCTTTCTGCAGACACAACAACGAAAACAGACCTCACCAAGGAACTGGGCATACCACCGGTATATGAAGTGCCTTATCAGTCCCTTGTCAATGACAGCGGCAGGGTAATAATGCAGGTATTCTTTTATGGTGATAAAGATGGTCAGGGCATTTTCCGGGGTTTTGTCGGTATGTTTAGCAATGCCAACTGGAAAATTACCGGTACCGATAAATGGATTCAGATCACTTCAGTAAAAGGTAAACCCGTTTCCATTTTTGCCAACCGGGCATTGCCGGAAGAAGGCGGCGAAGATGAAAAAGCGCAAAAAGAATTGTGTGACTACCTGGCCAAAAATAAATTGCTGCCTACTATTACCATTCACAGGGGGCATAGTTATTATGCTAACTCTACCATCGAACAAATGTTTTCATCTTCAAAAATTGTATTCCTTGGCTCTTGCGGGGGCTACCACCTGGTGCATGATGTGCTTTCCAAAGCTTCGGATGCACATATCATTGCTTCCAAACAAATCGGCGCCACAGAAGTGAACCGTCCCTTTTTTCAGTTGCTCACAGAAAAAGTGAGGAACGGAAATAATATTGACTGGATCCCTTTCTGGAAAGAGCTCGACAAAATGGTAACTGCCAAAGAATTTGAAGACTATATTCCGCCGTACAAAAACCTGGGTGCCCTTTTTATCAAGGCCTATAAGATCGCTATGGGTGAAGAAGATTAAAAGAAAACGGCTTGTTCATTTGCTTCTGGTTATTTTTGGCCCTCCGATAATTTTTACGTTTTGCCCGAAAAAAAGAAAAGCTTTTTTGATGTTGCCTTATTGAAAAGGGTATTTGCTTATGCCAAACCCTACAGGAAGAGATTTTACCTGTCAGTGGCATTAGCCATCCTGCTGGCCATCATTACACCGGTAAGGCCTATGCTGATACAACTGACCGTTAACCGCTACATTGCCGGCTCTCTGCCCGACATGGTGGTTAGGGTAACCCTTATCCAGATCGGCCTTATAATTGTTGAAACAGCGATGCGGTTTCTATTCTCCTTTACAACTGCTCTGCTCGGCCAGTCAGTGGTGAAGGATATGCGAATAGCGGCGTATAAAAAAATCCTTAACCTGAACCTCAGCCAATTTGATACTACTCCGATCGGCACTCTTACTACCCGTACCATTAACGATATTGAATCTATCAACGATATATTTTCGGACGGATTGGTACCTATTATAGCCGATTTGCTTTCGATCGTTTGTGTGCTGACATTCATGTTCTGGTCCGACTGGCAGTTGTCGCTGATCGCCCTGATACCCTTTCCCATCATGCTGCTGGCTACTTATTATTTTAAAGAGAGTATTAACCGTTCTTTTTTTAAAGTGAGGAATGCAGTAGCGGCACTCAACGCTTTTGTGCAGGAACACCTGACCGGCATGGCAGTAGTGCAGGCATTTGCGGCAGAAGAAAGGGAATATGAAAAATTCAGGAAGATCAATAAAGAGCACCGCAATGCCAATATCAAAGCCATTTTTGCTTACTCGGTTTTTTTTCCGGTGGTGGAAATAGTATTGGCTCTTTCAATAGGATTGATAGTCTGGTACGGGGCCGGTCAGCGTACCGAAGCCGGTACTATCATTTCTTTTATTTTATGCCTCAACCTGCTTTTCCGTCCGCTTCGGGTGCTGGCTGATAAGTTCAATGTATTGCAGATGGGTATCATTGCAGGCGAACGGGTCTTTAAAGTACTCGACAACCCGGATGTTGCAGATAACATCGGCACCCATGCACCCGGCCAGGTAAAAGGTGAAATTGAATTTGAAAATGTCTGGTTTGCCTATAACGAAGAGAACTATGTATTAAAGGATGTTTCGTTTAAAGCCAAACCCGGGGAAACGATCGCCATTGTGGGCCATACCGGCAGCGGTAAAACCACCATTATCAGTTTACTCAACCGGCTTTATCATATACGTAAAGGAGCAATAAAGATTGACGGCGTAAATATTGAAGACTATGAACTCGATAGTCTCCGGCGGAATATTGGGGTGGTGCTGCAGGATGTATTCCTGTTTTCCGGTTCGGTGATGGATAATATCACCCTTCGGAACCCCGATATACCTAAAGAAAAAGTGATGGAAGCAGCCCGGTTGATTGAACTGCATGATTTCATTATGCGGTTGCCGGGAGGGTATGATTATAATGTGATGGAAAGGGGCGCCACTTTATCACTCGGGCAGCGGCAGATGCTTTCTTTTATCAGGGCCATGCTGTACAACCCTTCTGTTTTAATATTGGATGAAGCGACTTCTTCGGTGGATACAGAAAGCGAACAACTGATACAGCATGCTATTGATACATTGATAAAAGGGAGGACCTCTATCATCATCGCCCACAGGCTGTCAACCATACGGAAAGCCAGCCGAATAATAGTGCTGGACAAAGGCGAAGTGAAGGAAACCGGCACCCACGAGGAGCTATTGCAAAAGGGTGGTTTTTATGCCCGCTTATATGCCCTTCAATTTGAGTCGGCCGCGGTCTGATTTTCAGCAAAAACCGAATTCATTCATTTGAAAATCAGCGATATGATCAATCCGGGAAAATGGTATGTTTTTATGAAAGGGTGATTTTCCTGTAATTCCTCAAAATCCTTTCTTATCAATTCCCTTTTTCACCCCTACACCCTTATCTTTGCGCCAAATTTCGGGATAGGTATGTTAGTACGGCGTTTCAAATCCTTTACTGTAGCGGTTTTCAGCGTTTTTTTATTGTTTTTTTCTCTTCCTGCCATAGCCCAGCATGAGGGTGCCGACACCACCCATCAGCAGGCTGGTCATGAGGCGGCTGGCCATGAAGGCGACAAAAAGAAAGAACTGAATATCGGCGAAGTGATTTTTGAACATGTGCTGGATGGCCATGAGTTTCACTTTTTCGGAAAGTCTATTCCGCTTCCTGTTATACTTTATTCTCCCCAGAAAGGATTTACCTCTTTCATGTCTTCCGCTTTCCATCATGGAGAGCATGCCCATGAAGGGTACATGATCCTGACTTCGCATAATATTGAAAAACTTGGCCTTGACCCTAAAAAATTCAAAGCGGAACAGATCATTGCTTTAGATGCCAATGGAAAGTACGACCCGAGTATAAAAGTGTATGATTTCTCGCTTACCCGCAACGTGGTTCAAATGATACTGGCCCTGGTCATTTTCGTATGGATCATGCTGAGTATTGCCAAAAGGTATAAATCAGGTGTAGGCGTTACTTCTGCTCCCAAAGGTTCACAAAGCCTGCTGGAGCCGGTGATAACTTTTGTAAGGGATGAAGTGGCTAAGCCCAACCTCGGACACAAATACGAAAAATACCTGCCTTACCTGCTGACTGTTTTCTTTTTTATTCTTATCAATAACATTTTTGGATTGATACCCGGCTCAGCCAATGTAACGGGTAATATTGCCTTTACAGCAGTATTAGGTCTTATATCTTTTGTGGTAATACTGTTCAGTTCCAACAGCCATTACTGGGGCCATATTTTTAATCCCCCGGGAGTGCCTTTTGGCGTAAAACTGATCCTGGTGCCGGTGGAGTTCCTGAGTGTATTTATTAAGCCTTTTGCCCTTATCATACGTCTTTTTGCCAATATGGTGGCGGGGCATATTATTATCATTTGTTTGATTTCACTGATTTTCATTTTCGGACAACTGAATCCGGTTGCCGGCTGGGGAGCATCTCCCTTGTCAATCGGGTTCACTGTATTTATTTATATGATCGAAGTACTGGTGGCATTCCTGCAAGCTTTCATCTTTACGATGCTGACAGCAGTGTTTATCGGCCAGGCCTTCGAAGGCGAACATCATGATGAAGCACATGCGGCCCATCACTAAGAATGTATTTTTTAACTATCAATAATAACAAACATGGATTTACTGAATGTAATTCTGTTGGAAGCCACAGCTAACGCTGGTGGTGCCATTGGTGCAGGTCTTGCTGCTATCGGTGCCGGTATCGGTATCGGTCAGATTGGTAAAGGCGCTGTTGAAGCCATTGCCCGTCAGCCGGAAGCGTCTAACGACATCCGTGCCAACATGATCCTGACGGCAGCCCTTGTAGAAGGTGCTGCGCTGTTTGCGATCATCGTAGGCTTCCTTGCAATGGTATTATAATACCGTTGCCACAAACCTTTACTGCATCCAATGCACAGGGCGGCGGATGCAGTATTTAAAACTAAACTCACAAACAGAACAATAAAAAATGGAACTTCTTCTCCCTAAACTTGGACTACTGGTCTGGACCTTGCTGGCCTTCCTGATTGTGTTCTTCATCCTGAAAAAATTTGCATGGCCTGCCATCATCAAAGGATTGAAAGACCGTGAAAACAGTATCGCCGATTCATTGGCAACTGCACAGCGGGTAAAAGAGGAAATGGCCCAGATGAAAAGTGAAAATGAAGCGTTGCTGGCAAAGGCCCGTGAAGAAAGGGCACAGTTACTGAAAGAAGCAAGGGAAACCAAAGACCGTATCATCAACGAAGCCAAAGAGCAGGCAAAAGCGGAAGCGGGAAAGATCGTTACAGAAGCCCAGGCCGCAATCAATGCCCAGAAAATGGCAGCTTTGACTGAAGTGAAAAACCAGGTTGGTAAACTGGTGATTGAAGTAAGTGAAAAAGTGCTGCGCAAAGAACTGGCTAACAAAGATGCGCAGGAAGCACACATCAAAGGATTGGTAGACGAAGTAAAACTTAACTAGTAACAGAAACAAGAAATGCAGAACCCACGTTTAGCATCACGATATGCAAAATCCCTGATCGACCTGGCCATTGAAAAAGGCCAGCTGGAGCAGGTGTTTGCTGATATGCAATGGCTGCAGGCTGTTTGTAAAAGCAACCGTGACTTTGTAAACCTTCTCCGGAGCCCCATTATCAAGAATGAGGTGAAGAAGAAGATAATAACGGCGGTAACCACCGGTAAGGTGGGTGAGATGACGGCTGCTTTTAATAACCTGCTGGTTACTAAAAACAGGGAAAAGTATTTGCCCGAGATTGTTAATGCTTTTATTACAGCTTATAAGACACATAAGAATATTCAAACCATTCATCTTACTACAGCTGTGCCCGTCAGCGATACGGTAAAGCAGTCGATTGTAAGCCAGGTTAAAAAGTCAGGTGGTTTTCAACATGTGGAGCTGGAAGAAAAAATCAACCCCGATATCATCGGTGGTTTCATTTTACAGATCGGGGATAAACTGGTAGATGCCAGCATCGCATACGACCTGAAGGCTATTGCCAACCAATTTAAGAACAACGACTTTATTTATAAGATCAGATAATTTTTCAAAAAGATAAACAGAAATATATGGCAGAGATTAAACCAGATGAAATATCAGCGATACTGCGCCAGCAGTTGAGCAACTTTAACGCCAGTGCCGACCTGGAAGAAGTGGGAACCGTACTGCAGGTGGGTGATGGTATTGCCCGTGTATACGGTTTGGGAAATGTTCGTTATGGTGAGCTGGTAGAGTTTGAAAACGGGGTAAGAGCTATCGCCCTGAACCTGGAAGAAGACAATGTGGGTGTGGTATTGATGGGTGAAGGCGGTGAGATCAAAGAAGGGGCTAAAGTTAAGCGTACCGGCCAGATTGCTTCTATTAAAGTAGGTGAAGGTATGGTGGGCCGTGTGGTTAACACATTGGGTGAACCCATTGACGGCAAAGGCCCCATTACTGGTGAACGTTATGAAATGCCCCTGGAGCGTAAAGCCCCCGGAGTTATCTTCCGTGAACCTGTAAAAGAACCGTTGCAAACCGGTATCAAAGCCATTGATGCCATGATCCCCATTGGCCGTGGCCAAAGGGAATTGGTGATCGGTGACCGCCAGACCGGCAAAACTGCCATCTGTATCGATACCATCATCAACCAGAAAGAATTTTACAAAGCAGGCAAACCTGTTTATTGTATATATGTGGCCATTGGCCAAAAAGCCTCTACCATTGCCGGTGTAATGAAAACCTTACAGGACAATGGTGCCATGGATTATACCATCATCGTAGCGGCTTCTGCGTCTGATCCTGCTCCGTTGCAGTTCTATGCTCCGTTTGCCGGTGCAGCTATCGGTGAATTCTTCCGGGATACCGGACGCCCTGCCCTGATTATCTATGATGACCTGTCTAAGCAGGCAGTAGCTTATCGTGAGGTTTCTCTGTTACTGCGTCGTCCTCCCGGCCGTGAAGCTTATCCCGGTGACGTATTCTACCTGCACAGCCGTTTGCTGGAAAGGGCTGCCAAAGTTATCAGCGATGATAATGTGGCGAAGAATATGAATGATGTGCCGGACAGTATTAAGCATATGATCAAAGGCGGTGGTTCATTGACCGCTTTACCGATCATCGAAACGCAGGCCGGTGACGTATCTGCTTATATCCCTACCAACGTAATCTCAATCACTGACGGTCAGATATTCCTGGAGACCAACCTGTTCCTGTCAGGTATCCGCCCTGCCATCAACGTAGGTATCTCTGTAAGCCGTGTGGGTGGTAATGCACAGATCAAATCCATGAAGAAGGTGGCCGGTACACTGAAACTCGACCAGGCCCTTTACCGTGAGCTGGAGGCCTTCTCCAAATTCGGTGGTGACCTGGATGCGGCTACCAAGAACGTAATTGACAAAGGTGCCCGCAACGTGGAAGTGCTGAAGCAACCACAATACTCACCTTTCGCTGTTGAAAAGCAGGTGGCCATTATTTACCTCGGTACTAATGGTTTATTAAAAGATGTACCGGTAAAAAGGGTGAAGGAGTTTGAAGAACACTTCCTGATGGAAATGGAGAACAAACTGCCTGATGTAATGGCTGAATTCAAGAAAGGAAACCTGCCTGAAGAAGGGATCAAGAAAATGGTGGAACTGGCAAACGGGTTGATTCCTCAGTACAAGTAAAAAAAACGTAAATCAGCATAAAAATCCTGTTCCTGCGAACAGGATTTTTTAATTTTATCAATATTGAACTAAATTGTCCGGCCACCAAACAGTAATAATATGTACAACAGCCTTATCGTAGATGATAATAAAGTGGCCAGGGTTTTGCTCCGTGAGCTCTTAGAGCAGTTTCCGCTGATCACCATTGCAGGGGAATGCAGCAATGCTGCAGAGGCCATTTCCTTTATCAGCAACAATAAAGTGGATATACTCTTCCTGGATATTGAAATGCCCGGTATGAGCGGCCTTGAATTATTGCGTTCCCTTGATAAAAGGCCCGTAACCATTCTAACATCCGGCAACAAAGGATATGCCCTGGAGGCTTTCGACCTCAATGTGGTAGATTATTTGGTAAAGCCTGTATCATTATCCCGGCTGATGATGTCTGTAAACAGGGCTGTGGAATTGCTGAAGCAAAAGGATGTAGAGTTGAATACCATTGAACAGGACCATGTTTTCATCAAGGAAAACAAACTCATCCGGAAGCTGGACCTGAATGATATTTATATCCTGGAATCCAAAGGGGATTATGTCAAGATACAGCTGGCTGATAAGTATCATATCATTCACTCTACCCTTAAAGCCATGGAAGACAGGTTACCGGCTTCTAAATTCCTGAGGGTGCACCGCAGTTATATTGTAGCAAAGGATAAAATTGACTACCTGGAAGATAATGTACTGTACCTGAATAATGTTCCCGTGCCTGTTTCAGAGTCTTACCGGGCAGAACTTTTTAAACAACTGAACATACTGTAAGCCTCAGCAACAGATGAAAAACACCTCAAAGTATTTTATCTGGATCGTGTTGTTCGCCATTGGCCTGATGGTCACTATCCTGGTGACACAGGTCAACACAACTGTGCTATTAAAAAGACTGCAGGAGGGCAACAAACAGGCAGTGCTTACTTTCAGCATCAATAACCGGTTGCAGGAAATGGTAAACCAGTCGTTTGAACTGGAAAACAAGTTCATCAACAATACTTTCCGTAACCAGCAAACGCCTTACAATGGCCTCAGGGATTCTCTGACAAGGGCGGGTTACAACGCCTCTGTGCTGTTAAAGGCGTGGACCGACACCACAGGGGCCATTTCTCCGCAGCCGCTGGTGAAATTCGTAGAAAAACAGATCGGGATTTCCTTTCAGCTCCTCGAAGCAGCGGAAGACAAAAATGAAAAACTAATTGTATCGCTGACAGATTCGTTGCGCAACGCTCATTGCGGCGACAGTATTTATGTCCATGCCATTTCTTTTCAGCAGTTGCTGGAGAATAACCTAAGTAACACCCTGCAGCGAAATTATCAGCTCACCAATAAACTGTCATTACTGAATTCGGGCCTCGCCATTTTGTCCATGGGGGCCATTATCATTCTGGCCACGGTTATTATACGGCGCCAAAGGCGGCAGTTGTCACTCATCAGGGACCTGGATGAATCTAAAACCGAAGCATTGCACCTGGCTAATGCCAAAAACCAGTTCCTTGCCACCATGAGCCATGAAATCCGTACGCCACTGAATGCTTTGCTGGGGTACAGTAAACTGCTGAATGAAACACCGCTGGACAGCCAGCAAAAGAAATATGCGGGCATCATTTCCACAGCCAGTGATAACCTGCTGAACCTGGTGAATGATATACTGGATTTTGCAAAAATTGAAGCCAATACGCTTACTATCAGGAAGATCCCTTTCAGCCTTGCTGATTTGCTTGATGAAACAGAAACCATGTTTGTAAAGCAGGCTGCCGAAAAAGGGCTGGAACTACGCTTCAGTAATCCCTCCGGTGCTGATCAGCTATTACTGGGTGATCCGTTGCGCATCAGGCAGGTATTGGTAAACCTTATCAGCAATGCCATTAAATTCACGGATAAAGGGACGGTAAAAGTTTATACAGCCCTTAAAGAAAAGGATGCCGCCACGGTGGGTCTTGAAATGGTGGTACAGGATACGGGCATCGGCATACCGGCCGATAAACTCGAAAGTATTTTTGAGCGGTTTGAGCAAATTGACAATTCACTGAGCCGGCAATACGGGGGCACCGGATTGGGTCTTGCCATTACCCGCAAGCTGGTTGAAATGATGGGGGGTGATATCACAGTAAAAAGTGAAGTTAACCACGGCTCCCTCTTTCAGGTAAAACTATTGCTGGAAAAGCGGCAGGAGGAAAAATTGGCAGATACAAAACAACAGCAAACCATTGCCGGCAGGAGAGAAGCATTTAGTGATATTGCTGTGTTGATTGTGGAAGACAACCCGATGAACAGGTCTTTGCTGGAGATCCTGCTGGAAAAAAAGGGAATGCAATATAATACCGTTACCAATGGCAAAGAGGCCTTACACTTCCTTGAAACCCAATTACCGGATATTGTATTGATGGATGTGCAAATGCCTGAAATAGATGGTCTGCAAACCACCCGGCTTATCAGGGAAAAATTTGGACATTCCTTACCGGTAATTGCCATGACGGCCCATGTATTGCCGGGAGAAAAGGAACGATGCCTGGCAGCCGGTATGACTGATTACCTGACCAAACCGATCGATACGGACAAACTCTACTCCCTCATTGGCCAATATTCGGGGCTGAAAGAAAACGAAAGCAACCCGCAGATCTCCGGTGAAGGGATAGATTGGAAAAAAGCCGGGCTTTCTTATCTCTCTTCTATTTGTAATGGCGATAGCAAAAAGATAAAAACGATCCTTGGCGAACTGGATCAGCAGTTGCCGCAGGATATCAGGCAACTCGAAAAAGCCATAACTGATAGAGACAGGTCCGGCCTTAAAACCATATGTCATCACTTGCGGTCCACCCTTTCTCCCCTGGATGAAGACAGTGAAGCCATGAAGGCCTTTCTTTCTTTCAGCGCCGCTGCCCGTTCGGCAGAGCAGCCGGACTGGCAGGCTCTTTCAATACAGTTTAACGCATTAAGTGAAACGCTGGAAGGGGCATTGGAAAACCTCGAAGTGTTATACAAATAGTAAATTGCATTATTAATAGTTAGTATATGGTTGCAGGGATAAAATATTTTTTTCGCAGGTGGGCCGACTGGATAGTTTGGGTGGCAGGCGCCATTTGCTTTCTCCTGCTATTTTATTTTACCTATTATCGTTATGTAGACAGGGCAGATGACGGGCTGGGCGCAGCTGCGGATGATGCCGGACAGCTTTTTTTGGCCAATGGAGAGTTGGGGTTTGAAGATAAAAAATCCTTTGTACTCGGTACGCTGCGCTTTCAATGGACATCCGGGCAATCCCTTTCCTCCGGCAACAACCGGCAAAATTTATATCAATATATTTATCAAAAGAAGGTCGGCAATAAAACCAGGCGGCCTGCCCAAAACCAGGACTTTTCTATAAGGCCGGTACCAAAATAACCAGCAATGAAAAATACATTTACCATATTGGCTTTATCAGCCTTCATTCTTTCTTCCTGCTGTGCAGGCAAAAAGCTGGAAGAGGTGAAGCAGCGTTTAGGCGAAATAAAAAAAGGACAGGTACTGGAACTGGACCGGGTAAGCACCATTGGTAATACCAGCTTCACCAAACTGGCCGAGATCAAACTGGACAGTATCATCAACAGCCGCATACAGGCCCGGCTTAGAAAAGCAAAGACAGGGCTTGATTCGGTAAATGCGATCATTGAAAGCATCAGCCAGTTGCTGGCAAGCAAAAAAGAATTTCGTAATAATTACCGCACCGTTATCCTGCCGGCCTTGCTCAACCTCGAGAATTACCGTAAACTGTACAACATCCGTCAGCAGGCCTACCTGATGCTGGAAGACGGGTTGGATATTACCAACTACACCCTCTTTGACCTTGCAGCCTTCTTCGGCCCCGGCAAATACCAGATACCGGAAGAAGCAAGGGAACTGGCCAGTAAGTCGTTTGCCCCGATGGTTGATTCTGTGATTAAGTTCTCCAATAAATACAAGGAACTGCCAAGAAAAGCAAGTCTCGTAATCCTGGGTTTTGCTGACGGAACAGGCTTCGCTGCCGGAAGTGATTTGTATAACACCCTTGCGGGCCTGATGGGTAAATCAGAAGCTTCCAATCCCGAACTCAACCAGAAGTTATCGGAATTAAGGGCCGCCGAACTGGTAAAAATGCTCAGCCGCCAGTTTGTGATCAGGGATAAAACCCTGGAGAATAAGGAGTCATTTGGGGTAGAATATCTTCAGCAGGGAAAAGGCGAGCAATACCCCATCCCCACTATAAAAGATTATAGGGTAGATGACGAACGCCGGCGTATAGTTTTATGCTATTGGGCCGTAATCCCGGATTAAAGTCTCTTTTCCGCATATAGAATAATGGGTTTCAACTATAATTCTCCCTGTTTTGCCGAAATGATAGAAAGACTATTCCCCATGGTTTTACTTTTAGGCCCTCAAAGTGCAGCAAGTGGCCCTGAACAGCAATAAATGCTGCGGGCAGGTGGGTGTGCAGCAGTAATTCCTCAAAAGCAAATGGTATTTCGCCGCCAGTATTAATAATGACTGAACAATGCTATCAGCCATAGCTGACCATACTCTTTACAGGTTGTGTTTCGTGGCGGCCCTGCTTGTTTTCTGGCTTTTCAGCATTGTGAAAACCAAAGTACTGCAGAAGCCGCTGACGGAAGGTAATGAGGAAGAAACAACAGCCGAACAAGGAATAATTTTTGAACTGACAAATAAACCGGATAAAACCAGGCAACTTGAAAACCTGCAGTAAAATAGCCAATAGTAAAAGGTCCGTTTTTGATCCTGCCCGCCTGGGTTTTATTACGGCTATATTGCTATTGTGCAGTTTTACCAATGAAAAAAACGGCACTGAGATGCGTTCTGTCCAAAAAATGACCGAACGTAGTCCTTATCCTCCTGCAACAGCGGATTCACTTCCTTCTTTGCCCAAAAACGGCCAACCGGCCCTTGGCGTACAGCAGGTAAATAGCAGTAACCTGGTGGCAATCGGTATGGACTCGGTCATTCAATTATATGCAGTGGATAAAACTAACGGTAATAAACCGGTGCTTGTGCAGGAACTATACCGCGGCAGGGGCCTGAAAGTGCAGCTGGTTCATGAAAAAGCGACTGATCAGCTAAAGCTGCATACTGCAGAAACGCTTACCACCATTGCCATATTAGATGCTAATGGTGACACGGTATATGAAAATACCGGTAGCCTGTTGAATCCTGTTATTTCCATTGCTTCCTTGCAAAAAGGCAACTATACTTTATTGGCCTCCGGCCAGCATGGCAAGAGCCGGCAGTTTTTCTTTTCCCGATAATGATCCCTGCTGGTGATAGATGGACAAAA
>DASUDW010000265.1:0-2006 GCA_036275415.1 Chitinophagaceae bacterium
AATGCACCAGGCTGTAGTGGAAGTAGGCACTGATATCTGTGCTGATATTGATGAAGCCTATAGCGATGTGTCTACCCTTCGCAAAACCATCCATACTATTGCTGACGGATTAGGATATGCTATGGGCGCTGCCGGCACCCATCCTTTTTCCCATTGGGAAAGCCAGCTGATTACCGACCACATACGTTATAATGAGATCGTTAATGAACTGCAGGAAGCAGCCCGCAGCAATCTCATCTTCGGCCTGCATGTACATGTAGGCATGGAAAGCCGGGAAATGGCGAACCATATTGCCAACAGCACCCGTTATTTCCTTCCGCATATTTTTGCGCTAAGCACCAACTCCCCTTTCTGGGAAGGAAGGATGACAGGTTACAAATCATTCCGCACAAAAGTTTTTGACAAGTTTCCCCGCACCGGCATACCCGATGCTTTTGAGAGTATTGAGGCATACGACAACTATGTAAAGCTGCTGATAAAGACCAATTGCATCGACAACGCTAAAAAGATCTGGTGGGACCTTCGGGTTCATCCGTTCTTTAACACCGTAGAGTTCCGTGTTTGCGATATTCCATTGACAGTGGATGAAACGATAACATTAGCAGCATTATTCCAGGCTATATGTGCCCGGATTTATATGTTACGGTCAAAGAACCTGAATTTTATACAATACAGCCGTGCCCTGCTGAATGAAAATAAATGGAGGGCCAGCCGCTATGGTGTGGATGGATACCTGATTGATTTTGGAAAAGAAGAAGAAGTAAATACCCGGGCATTGATCTACGAACTCCTCGATTTCCTTGACCCGGTACTGGACCACCTCGGCAGCCGCCACCGTATTGCTTATGTAAATAAAATGCTGGAAAACGGCACCGGGGCCGACCGGCAACTGGCTGTATATGAACAAACCAAAAATCTGACCGATGTGGCAAAATTTATCAAGGGGCAATATCTGTCTGGTATATAAACTTATGTAACAATAACCAGTTGATGCAACCACCGTACAACTTCACTTGCATTTTAGCATAAAAAACTGCATAGTATACGTATACAAAAAAAGCCGGAGGCAGGTGCCTCCGGCTTTTTTTGTATTGTTGTTAATCATTTTTTCAACATGTAGAGCATCTGCCCGTTGCTGTTTTGCATAGATACAACTAACGTATCACCGTCAAATTTGTAATCGTACATGAATTTGTACTTGATTTTTTCGGTCTGGAAACTGAAAGTACTGTCCGTAATTTCTGTTTTGCCCGGATTACTGAATCCGTCTTTTGCCTGGGTAAGGCTCTCCCCTTCAAATGTATAAACGGTTCCTACATTGGTGGAGGCAGCCGTACCGGTAGCCCTGACAATTTCCCAGGAGCCCTGCAGCTTTTCAGCCGGTGAAGTACTGGTTTGCGGAACAGGATCAGGGGCTGAAGGTTCAACAGTATTCTCTTTCTGAAGTGTATCACCAACGTTTGCAGTTTGGGTTTCCGGAGTGTTGCTTTCTTTCTTTTCATTGTTGCCACAGGCCAGCAACAGGGCAGCCATGCAGCCGGTGATAAGGATGTTTTTGAAATTCATTGATGCAGGTTTTAAAACTAAAAATAATCAGAATTTCCCTTCATCCACCTCTTTTATGAACTTTATTACACCGTTCATGAATACCTGCTGATCGTCCCACATGGCAAGGTGGCTTCCGTCAGGACAATGTAAATAACGGCCTTTCTGCACCAGTTTGCTCTGCTCTTCCATAGCTTTTGGATCCATGGTATCATGTTTGGCACCAATCATCAGGGTGGGCACGGCTATTTCTTTCAGCCTGTTTTTAATATCCCATTGGGCCAAACGGCCACCTACCCCAAATTCAGAAGGGCCCTGCATCAGGGTATAAATTTCACCGTTCACATGCTTCATAGCACGGTTAAATCCATCAGGCCATTCCTCCAGCCGGCAGAGGTGCTTTTTATAAAAATTAGGTATCAGCAATTCCATATAACGGGGATTGGAAAAATCGCCTTTGG
>DASUDW010000266.1:0-5343 GCA_036275415.1 Chitinophagaceae bacterium
ATTGTCGAAACGGTCGTAAAACCGGTATAAATAATCCCATCTCATTTGGTCTACCACTATCCCAACAACAAGTTTCGGTCGCTGAAGAGTTGATTGGCTATTGACAGAAAAAGACAGGAAACATATAATCAGAAAAATGAATAGACGCTGCATGTAGCTATATTTTGGCAAATGTAAGATTTTGAAAGGTTGCTGATAGCATGCTTCTTATGATGAAGGATTTATGACAAAAGTTGCGCAGGTTCATTTCTTGCAAAAGAAAGTAATGGCATTGGCCAAATGCATTATTACTTTTAAATCCGGGTTAATTACAACCGCCTGACAAAAGCCTATTTTATGATTGTACAGTGTTCGCTCAATATCTGTACTTTACCTTTCTGTTTGATCATTGTTATACTGCAGCGTTGTGTATCTGCAAATGGCTGCCCCCTGTAAGAACCTATACCGATCCAGACGGTATTTATCACAGCGGTATTCCCTTCGATTCTGTAAGATATCTGTTCCCTGCTGGAACTTTCCAGTTTGTATTCAGAGGAGGCTGCGGTATTGATTACATTTCTCCTGTCATATGTTCCGCCGGATTGGGTAAAGTAGACATAGCTGCCGGCCAGTACAGAATCTACCAGGGTAGTATCCTTGTTTTTCCAGCCTTCATCGAATCGGTTTATAACTTTTTGCACTTCCTGCGGTGTCAGTTTATCCATTCTTTGACAGGCGCCAAGTAATAATGCAGCGAATAAGAATAATGGTATAATAGCTTTTCTCATGGTGTGCAAAGGTACCGCAGTTCAAAGTCAGATTTTTCAAATTCTTGCTTAAAACTTTACCCATCAGTTATAACGGTTCAGGCTTCTGAAGGCCAATGCCGTAACAAGGCAGAGTCCGCCAATCATGAACCAAAGCACCGGGAAGCCCCAATGTTGCGCTACCTGGGCACCGCTCATCGGCCCCAGAGTTTGCGCTGCAGACCAGGCCATTGTATAAATGGCCGCATATTGCCCCCTGTTATCGGTTTGTGTCCTTTTTATCCAGTACGTATTCATAAATGGCAGGGCCAGTATCTCGCCAAGGCTTACCATGGTGATCATGCTGAAAGCAACCAGTTTACCGGCTTCCGGAATATTCAGCATTAAAAAGGAAATACCTACGATAAAAACACCGGCAGCAATATAACTGGTATTTTTCCTCCTGCCTTCCAGTTTAAATATCAAAACCATTTCCAGCAACGCAATGATGATGCCATTGGCCCCCATCAGTACACCGATCAGCGGTTTTGAAAAATGAAGTTCTTTTTCAAAAAAAACAGGCAGGTTATTAAATAGCTGAAAGAAGCAAGCGGCAAACAGCATGGTAAAGACAGCAAAAAGCATATATGGTTTATCCTTATG
This sequence comes from Chitinophagaceae bacterium, assembly GCA_036275415.1. Classification (GTDB taxonomy): domain Bacteria; phylum Bacteroidota; class Bacteroidia; order Chitinophagales; family Chitinophagaceae; genus JJ008. Next base: position 1,389 of record DASUDW010000266.1, read on the forward strand.
GGCAGGGGTACTTCCCGTAGCACCATCATAAACCTTGCGCAGTGGTTTATAATTTACCGGTTTTAGCAAACCCCACATCAGCAATGCTGCACTGATATTGGTAATGCCATCTACCCAAAACAACAGTTCATAATTGATATTGGCAAGCACACCTCCGAGTCCGCTGCCCACGGCCCATCCGAGGTTTATGGCAAGCCTGTTCAGCGCATAGGAACGGGTTCTGTTTTCTTCATTACTGTAAAAGGCAATGGCTGTAGAATTGGCGGGTCTGAATGCTTCATTGACGAAACTCAGCAGGTAGGTGAATCCGCAAATCAACGGGAAGGTCTTCATTTGCCCCAGGATGATGAACAGTAAACCGCCGCCGGTTAGGGTGATTAGTTGAATAGGGTAAAAACCGATGCGGTCAGTAAGTTTACCTCCCAGCCAGGCCCCGCTGAAGGCGCCGGCACCGAAAAGCCCAAAAACAATACCTGCCTGTCCTACCGAGTAACCCATGGCGGGGCTCGTCAAATACAGCGTCATAAAAGGTATCACCATGGTGCCGCTTCGGTTGATCAGCATGATCAGGGAAAGCAGCCATGTCTCTTTTGACAAACCTGTGAAAGCCTGACGATATGTACGGGCAGTAGTTAACAGCATGGGAAGCAGCAAAGGTAACCATACCATCTTCTTTTTTTGGCAGGCAACCCAAAAGGAATCAGTATACGATAGGTATCTTATTCAAATAATTGATACATTTATTGCCTTACATTTTTAATCAATATGAAAAAAATAATCATTATTCCGGCGATAGTTTTTGTTGCCATTGTATTGACCAATTGCAGTGCTTCAAAGAAAACCGCAACGGCTGCCCCTGTAAAGCTGACTTATGAAGCCAACCTTTCGGTAGTGGTAATGAATAATTGTACTCCCTGCCATATCCCGGCCAAAGGCGGTAAAAAGAAGGCTTATGATACCTATGCCAGTATTAAGACTGATATTGATGAGATTATCCGCAGAATTGAGTTGAATCCCACAGATAAGGGGTTTATGCCATTCAAAAAAACAGCGAGGTTAAGTGACAGTACCATTGCTGTATTTAAACAATGGCGGACTGATGGTTTGCTGGAGAAATGATCGGGCTAATTGGCAATAAGAATATCATAAAGCACTTTTGTCCAGCCCATACGTAGTATGCTGAATGAATAATCACCTTTTTCGGGTGAAAGTTCTATCATCAGCCGGTCTTCGAATTTTGAGATATACTGGTTCTCGTTGATCTTTTTCCAGGCAAATTCCGATTGGGCCAGCAAGGGAGATAATTTTTCCTGCATCAATGCTTCGGAAGAAGCAATGACCTTTTCTTTGCTGCAGTTGCCAAGGCTGTCAAAGCTGAATTCATGGCGTATAAAATCTTTACCGGCTTTTTTTTCCGTTAAGATCAATTCTTTACCCTTTTCTGAATAACGGATATTCTTGCCGGCCAGGCTGTCTTTTTTCTGTTTAAAAAAAAGCTTCATCTCTTTGCCGGGCTTATCAAGGAATTGCTGGCCCTCAGAAGAAATGGGTAAAATAAAAAGCAGCAACAGTAATAAGCGGGTCATTGATAATAATTAAGTTGTAAAAATAAGCTATATCTTTTGTTGAAGATATTTTATGCAGCATTCAGCATATTGTATCTGCCATAAAAATTTTACATTTTTAAAAAAATAGTCAGACAAAAAATACCTTTTATTTTGCCAGGTCTATTCATCTTCATTTATAGCAGTAATCAAAAAAGTTGGGAGCAGTAATAGAAAAATAGTTTCCAATTTTTCTGTTTCGGGTAATATTACCATACCTCCGTGTACCACAAATGGATCAGCGGATATTCTTATGACAAAGGTTGCTTTTGGTATTGAGGTGAAGGAATCCACCAAACCAATGCCCGGGATTTTGGTAACGGAAGTACCAGTTTTTAGGCAAATCCGGTAATCCTCATTACCTCTCCGGGTACTTATACAATCAGGTATCGTTCGCAAATTGGTGCTGTTAGATGCTATTCTGAAGGGGATAAAGGTTCTTTGAGCAATAAAGGCTATGATTTTTAGAGCCGGAATAGCTAAAAAAAATTTGGCAGGAAATTGCCTAACCTTATCTTTGCACTCCCTGAAAAACGGGAGTTTAGCTCAGCTGGTTCAGAGCATCTGCCTTACAAGCAGAGGGTCGGCGGTTCGATCCCGTCAACTCCCACAAATCCCTTCTCGGACAAAACGAGGAGGGATTTTAGTTTATGGCTGCAACCTATTGTGATTTTGTACAAAAAGCCCCCGCAGATTCTGTTCACCGGCATTATCATGACAAGGAATATGGCTTCCCCATTGAGGAGGATGATCTGCTTTTTGCCCGGTTGGTACTGGAAATAAACCAGGCAGGACTTAGCTGGGATACGATACTGAAGAAAAAGGATAATTTTTTTCGGGCTTTTGATGGCTTCCAAATTGCCAAAGTGGCCCGGTATTCAGACAGGAAAAAAGAAAAATTAATGCAGGATGCAGGCATTATCAGAAACCGGTTGAAAATTGAAGCCACCATACATAATGCCCGGTGCATACTCCAGCTACAAAAGGAAGCGGGGTCTTTCAGGAACTGGCTTGATCTGAACCATCCAAACACAAAGGAGGAATGGGTAAAACTTTTTAAGAAGACTTTCCGGTTCACCGGCGGTGAAATCGTCAATGAGTTTTTAATGAGTACCGGTTATTTGCCTGGCGCACATACAGCTACATGTCCTGTATTTAAAAAAATAATGAAATGCAGGCCCAAATGGGCAGAGAATCGTTATTAATTCGGATTTACTTCCGGAAGACGGTAATGCTGTCCGTCCAGCACAAAAAGTTCATCTGTTTCAAAGGTCCAGAATTTATAAAGGGGTGATTTTTGTAGTATTTTCTCCACCTCTTTCTTGCTGTCTGCGTTTAGGGTAATCCAGGATCTTTGGGTTTCCATACTTACTGCATAATGGTCAATGATACCTTTGTTAATGAGCAGATTGATATAGGTTCTGTGTTGAGGAACCAGGCTCATAAATTCCTCGCTCATTTCAAAATGTATAGTCACCTGGTACTTTTGCATACTTTGATAGACAATTTAAAAGTAGCAAAGTTGCACAGATGAGAAAAATTATTGAAAACCCCTAATTTTATTGTTCTTTGGAACGTTAGCTCTCCCGATAGTTATCGGGATGGTTCAGAGAAAAGGAACGTTAGCTCAGTTGGTTCAGAGCACTACTTTGACAGAGTAGGGGTCGGCGGTTCGAGCCCGCCGCAGTCCACCCCCGCCCGCCAAAGCTTCAGCGAAGGCGGGCTGAGCCCACCGCAGCTTATTTTTGTTGATGTTGCTACCCGCAACTTGCCTGTCACCCTCATCATTATGCGAATGTTCTGCCTCCTTGTGGAAGATTTTGGATAAATCGAGGCCGTTGTTATCCAGCATTGTTTAGCACCATATTTGGGTTTTGACCAGAGTAAATAGTTATATCCGTGAAACCTAAAAATTCACAACTATGAAATGGTCAATATTCCTTGCCTTTATATTAATGATCGCAGCAGGATGCGAGAAGTCCAACGAGATCAATGAAGATATTTCCCAGCAGGCTGATGCTCCCGGCAAAAATCAACTGGTTGGTAAATGGAGATTGTTCGATTATTACCAGGACCGGGGAGATGGCACCGGAGGCTGGTTTCCCGCAATGCTGATGGAGGAAATTACATTCACCGCAGATGGTAAGTTCAGTGCCTCGAATACTTCTCATCTCTATCAATTTGGTTACAATCGTTATAAAATAATTGATAATAACCACGTAGAACTGTATTCGACAGCGAACAATAACAGGGAAGTATATTATTACAACAGGGAAAGCGCGGAATACCTGATGTTCAACCCGAAGTGCCGCGAGAATTGTGCTAGAAGATATAAACTGGTGGAGTAATTA
>DASUDW010000267.1:0-2710 GCA_036275415.1 Chitinophagaceae bacterium
AGCAGTTTTCACGGCATTGAAGTGGCCACCGGTATTGAACTTTCCCTTACACAGGGGACTACAGAAGAAGTGGCCGTAAGTGCTGCCCAACCTGCATACCGTGACCGCATTGTAACCAAAGTGGAGAATGGTATACTGAAGATTTATTACGACAGTAAAGCCGGTGCCATCAACAAACGAAAAGAAACCAAAAACCTGAAAGCCTATGTTTCTTGCAAAACGCTGGACAGGTTACAGGCTACCACCGGGGCCGAAGTGGAAATAACGGGTATTATTAAATCAGAAAAACTTGACCTGGTTGCCAATACCGGTGCCATCGTCAATGGCCAGGTCGATATAACCACCCTGAAGGTGAACCAAAATACCGGTTCGAAAATAAACCTATCCGGCCGTGCCGAAAACCTTTCCGCAGAAGGGGATACCGGCAGTAAGTTCAAAGGGGAAGATATGAATACGGCCAGCTGCAGCGTAACCGTGAGTACTGGTGCCATCATATCTGTGAGTGCGGAAAAAGAACTGAATGCCAAGGCCAGCACAGGCGCAAAAGTGCGGTATAAAGGCAATGCTGTAATTAAGGAAGTAAAGACCAATACCGGCGGTTCTGTTTCCCGTATTTAATGAGTAACCTGAAAAAAAATAAACATGCAAAAATTATCATTCCTGTTTTTGTCGGTCTTTTTCAGTGCTGTAGTACTGGCACAGAAGATCAATGACCCCCATGCAGAACTAAGAGAAGCGAAGAATTTTCACGGCATACATTTATCCAGCGCTTTTGATGTGTACCTGAGCCAGGGCAATGAAGAGGCTGTGGCCGTAAGTGCTGCGGACAACAAGAACCGTGACCGCATCAAAGTGGAAGTTAAAAATGGCATCCTTCATATCAGTTACGACAGCAAGGGTATGAGCTGGGGCAGCGGCAACAAAAAACTGAAAGCTTATATTTCTTTCAAGAACCTTGATGAACTGGAAGTAAGCGGCGCCTGCGATGTATTCATAACCGGTATGCTCAAAACAGATATGCTTACCATTAAACAATCCGGTGCCAGTGACCTGAAAGGCAAACTGGATGTAAATAAACTGACAATTGACCTGAGCGGTGCATCGGATATGCTGGTATCGGGTACAGCCACTCAACTACATGTGGAGGCCAGCGGCGCCAGTGATTTCAAGGGGTATGAATTAGTAACAGAAACCTGTGATGCAAGGGCCAGCGGCGCCAGTGACATCAAGATAACCGTGAATAAGGAATTATCCGCACAAGCCAGCGGCGCCAGTGATGTACGCTACAAAGGCAACGGTGTGATCAGGGATATAAAAAGCAGCGGCTCCAGCAGCGTATCAAAAGGATAGTCATATACATAAGGGGTACAGCCATGAAGGAACGTTCTGTTGCAAAACAGGGCGTTTTTTCTTTGGTGTGTAACACAATAAAGCCTACCTTTGCGCCTCAACATCGCGAAGTAGAGCAGCGGTAGCTCGACGGGCTCATAACCCGTAGGTCGGAGGTTCGATCCCTCCCTTCGCAACAAGGCCCCGCTTTTTGCGGGGTTTGTATTTTACAATAAAACGCACTGCTATGCGGGACTTGCAGTCCAGCATTTTTATGCTATCGCCTTTGGCGGTAAAATTTCTACTTAATTAATAAAGAAAATCAATTTCCATCAACCCTTTTCCGGATATGTAATTAGAAGCGCTGCTGTAAACGTAATGCTGCGGTTCATTAACAAATCCGGCCCTTACCGGGTTTTCATGAATATAATTCAGTTTTGATTGCAGGAAATCATGACTGAATATTTCTTCCGGATGATTGTTGCCGGTCCAGACTTTATAACTTTCATTGGCATTGGTATTGTTGGCATAAAATCGAAACATGTGCAGGAGCCATTTTCGCCGGCTTTCCGGTTCAGCCTCCACCGAAGCAGTAATGGCTTTGCTGGTGAAAGTTTTAAAATCCCTTATAACATCACTAAGATTATTTTGAGAGGCAGTCCAGATGGTATGAATATGGTTTGTCATGATTACATAACCTCCGATCAGCAAGCCTTTATTTTGGCGGCAAAACTGAAAACTATCCAGTATTATTTGCCGGTAACGCTGACGGCTGAAAATGTCAATCCAGCCCATAACGGTAAAAGTGAGGAAATGTGTGCCTGACTGATTCCTGATCTTAAAGCCTTCGGCAAAATCATAGCTCATTTGATGGTGGTTACTAATTTAAAAGTACAATTTTATGTTGCCACAGGCAACGGCATATTGCTGCGAAACTGCAAGTTTCGCAGAGCGGCCCCTGCTATCAAAGTCCACATCAGACATGTGTAGCATACTGATTCCTGATCTTATAGCCATCGGCAAAATCATAGCTCATCTTTATTTGTGTTAATAATTTAAAAGTACATATTTATGTTGCCAAAGGCAACAGCATAGTATTCCGAAACGGCATGTTTTGCAGAGCAGCCTTTATGATTTAATAATACAAGTCTATGTTGCCCAAGGCAACAGCATGGGGCTGCGAAACTACAAGTTTCGCAGAGCGGCCCCCGCTTTTAACGTACATTTGCACTCTTTCATGAAAACAGGCTTCGTCAACATATTTGGAAGGCCCAATGCCGGCAAAAGCACCCTCCTCAATGCTTTGATGGGAGAGAAACTGGCTATTGTATCACCCAAAGTACAGACGACCCGCCACCGCATCAAGGCTATACTTTCGGAC
>DASUDW010000268.1:0-5262 GCA_036275415.1 Chitinophagaceae bacterium
CGGTTGGCATACCAGCCCAGAAAACCTAATCCGGGAATTTCTACCTGCCTTTCTTCATTAAAAAGTTGCTGATAGTTCAGCTTCACTTCCCGGCCATTTTCCCGGTAATGAGCACCGGCCTTTCCGGCCATGATAATGTTCCGGGGGTTCCAGCTGATTTTGTAATGCCAGGGGTTATTATCGCTTTCGGGTGCTACCAGCCCTCCGCAGTGTGATTTAAAAGAAGTAATAGTACCATTATCATTCCTGACTTCATCGATCAGTTTCATGGCACTCATATGGTCTATTCCGGGATCAAGGCCCATTTCGCACAAAAAGAGTAGTCTTCTGCCTTTAATTTCGGGTTCCAGGGCCTTTATATCATCATCGATATAGGATGCAGTAAGCAGATTTTTATGGTGTACCACACAATCCCTTGCTACCAATATGTGCAGGAAAGGGGGCAGCAATGAGATAACGATATCGGCATGACGGATATGCTTGATCCGTTCATCATCGTTGTTTATATCAAAAGAAAGGGCAGATGCATGGGGTGAACCGCTGATTTTACCTTTTGCCAAGTTGATATCCGCATCTACTACTGTAATATGCCAATGCTCAACCGTTGCATTTTTAAGTAAATAATCTATCAGAACCGTTGCCGATTTTCCCGCCCCGAATAATAAGATCTTCTTCATTGCATGTTGGTGTAAAGGAATCTGAAAATTAGAAATAAAAAACCAAAAATGGGGTGAAAATATTGCCCTGAAACCACCCCCTTTAAGTATCCTTTTTTTAATTAACAGTAGTGGAAAAAAATGGCCAAAAAACAGCATCTTATATCAGGTTATCAGGCCTGAAAAAGGTAGATTTGCAGACCCCGTAAAAGCATAAGATTCGACCTGTCTTTAAGGGGAAAAACAGTATATAATCAAGCAACGAAAACCGAGTAATGGAAGAACAATTTGAGCCACAGGAAACCAGTGACAGTAACCGTATTATTCCTGTAAATATCGAAGAGCAAATGAAGACCGCTTACATTGATTATTCAATGTCTGTGATCGTTGGCCGTGCCCTGCCGGATGTAAGAGATGGATTAAAGCCTGTTCATCGCCGGGTTCTATTCGCTATGAATGAACTGGGCATCAATTATAACAAGCCGTACAAAAAATCGGCCCGTATTGTGGGGGAAGTGTTGGGTAAGTATCATCCTCACGGCGATTCATCTGTTTATGATGCCATGGTGCGTATGGCGCAGGAGTGGAGCATGCGGTATACCCTCATTGACGGTCAGGGTAACTTTGGTAACCAGGATGGTGACGGACCGGCAGCCATGCGATATACGGAAGCGAGACTGGAAAGGCTTGCCGAACATATGCTGGATGATATTGAAAAGGATACGGTTGATTTTCAGCTAAATTTTGACGATTCAGAAAAAGAGCCGACAGTACTGCCCACAAGGGTGCCACAATTACTGATCAATGGTTCCAGCGGTATTGCTGTGGGTATGGCCACCAATATGATGCCGCACAATTTAGGTGAGGCAATTGATGGTTGTATCGCTTTTATAGATAACAGGCAAATTACCATAGATGAACTGATGCAGTTTGTAAAAGCTCCGGATTTTCCAACAGGCGGCATAATTTATGGAATGGAAGGTGTTAAAGCAGCTATGCATTTTGGCAGGGGCAGGGTAGTTGTAAGGGGAAAGCTGACGGTTGAAACAAAAGCCAGTGGCAGGGAGCAGATCATAATAACTGAAGTGCCCTACCAGGTAAACAGGGATACACTTACCAATCGTATCGGTGAGCTGGTCAATGAAAAAATAATTGATGGCATTGCACATGTAAATAATGAGTCAAACAATAAGGAAGGTACCCGGGTGGTGATCGACCTTAAAAGGGATGCAATAGCCAATGTAATCGTTAACCAGCTTTACAAGCTTACGGATCTACAGACTTCTTACGGCATCAATAATGTTGCCATTGTAAAGGGCAGGCCCAAAACGCTAAACCTGAAGGACCTCATCAGTGAATTTGTTGAATTCAGGCACGAAGTGGTAGTGCGTCGCACAAAATTTGAATTAAAAGAAGCGGAGAAAAGAGCCCATATCCTGCGGGGATATTTAATAGCGCTGGACCACCTGGATGAGGTAATTGCTTTGATTCGTAGTTCTGCCACACCGGAAATAGCTAAAGAAAAACTGGTAAACGCCGGCTGGGGACTGGATGAGATACAAGCCAAGGCAATCCTCGAATTAAGGCTGCAACGCCTTACCGGCATGGAGAGGGACAAGATCAAAGAAGAATATGATGAACTGATGACACTGATTGCCCATCTCAACGAACTGTTGAGCAATGAAGGTATGCGGTACGATCTCATTAAGAAAGAACTGACTGAGATAAAAGACAAATTTGCTGATGCCCGTAAAACCGAAATCACTTACCTCGATGATGAAGTGAAGATTAAAGACCTGATTAAGGAAGAAGATGTAGTAATCACCATTTCACACCTGGGCTATATCAAACGTACGCCGGCAGATGAATATCGTTCCCAGCGAAGGGGCGGCAGGGGAGTAATGGGAGGAAAAACGAGGGATGAGGATTACATCGAACATCTGTTTGTGGCATCTACCCACCACACCATGCTTTTCTTCACAGAAAAAGGAAGGGTGTACTGGCTCAATGTTTATGAAATTCCCGAAGGGGAAAAAACAAGCAAGGGCAGGGCTATCCAAAACCTTATGCAATTACCTCCGGATGATAAGGTGAAAGCCATAATAGATGTAAAAGATCTGAAGGATGATGAATTTGTGAAATCACATAATATAGTCCTTTGTACCAAAAAAGGAATTATCAAGAAAACGGAATTGGAAGATTTCAGTCGCCCAAGACAAACGGGTGTCAACGCTATTACGATTGTGGAAGGTGACGAGTTGCTGGATGCAAAACTCACAGATGGAAGATCCGAGATCATGATTGCTGTAAAAAGCGGCAGGGCAATCCGTTTCTCAGAAGAGAAAGTGAGGGCAACCGGCCGCGGGGCCATTGGTGTGGCCGGCATAGAAGTGGAAGATGAAAACGATGAGGTTGTGGGGATGATCTGTGTAAACCCCGAAACTGCTGTATCCCGAACTGTCCTGGTAGTTAGTGAACAGGGATTCGGCAAAAGGACCGCTGTTGATGAATATCGCTTTACCAACAGGGGTGGAAAAGGGGTGAAAACCATAAATGTAACAGAAAAGACGGGTAACCTGGTGGGCATCCTTGATGTGGCAGAAAGTGAAGACCTGATGATAACCTGTAAAAGCGGAGTTACCATACGGATGCCGGTTAGCGGTATCAGCGAACAGGGCAGGGCTACACAGGGAGTAAAACTGATCCGCCTCGATGACGGAGATGAGATTGCAGCCATTACAAAACTGGACGACCAGGGACAAAATGGCAATGGAAATGGCAATGACGAACCATCGCCGGATGACGCAACGCCTGCACCTGAAAATCCATCTACTGAAGGAAATGAAGATTAAACGTTTAACTCAATACTAATAAAAATGAAAAAGCTCCTTGTAGCATCAGCGGTTTGCTTGTCAGCTTTTTGGGCATCAGCACAGAATTACGACAATATTAAGAACCTGCTTGTCTTTAACAAATTTGATCAGGCCAAAACCGATTTCGACAAGGCCATAACCAATCCGAAATTTGCCGCTAAGGCAGAAGCTTACATTCTCAAAACCACCATCTACGCAGGTATTGCAATGAGCGATGCCAATAAGGACAAACCTTCAGGGTTACAATTAGCCAATGAAGCCAATGATGCTTTTAAAAAATACAGGGAAATGGACCCTGAAATGGGCTTGATCAAAGATCCTATTTATCAAAACGGCCCCGTCAACCTTTATTCTGCTTATTATTCCGGCGGCTATGCCGATTATACTACCAAAAGCTGGCAGTCCGGGTATGAGAAACTAAAAAAAGCAGTAGAAATATCAGATATATTGATAGCTAAAAAGCTTTTCACCTCCCCGTTAGATACAAATGTGCTGATTCTGGCAGGTATTACTGCAGAAAGCAGCGATAACAGGGATGATGCAGCCCTGTTTTATGGTCGTCTCGCCGATGCAAAAGTGGGCGGAGAGGGCTTTGAAAGTGTATACCGTTTCCTGGTAAGCCATTATTTCAATAAAAAGGATATGGCCAATTTCGAAAAATATAAAGCACTGGGCGCCCAGTTGTACCCCAAAAGCGAATACTTCACTTTTGACAAAGTTGATTTTGCCGCAGGCCTCGCAACCAATTTCAATGATAAAGTAAAAGCTGTAGAAGAAGTGCTGGCAAAAGACCCGGATAATTTCAAGGCTAATCAGGTATTGGGTGAAATTATTTATGATACCCTGAATTCAGATAAAGAAGGAGCCGTATTACCGGAAAATGCCGCTGACCTCGAAAAAAGGATGGTGGCTTCATTCCTGAAATCAGCATCCCTGAAACCTAATTATGAAATCCCATTCCTTTATATGGGTGATCATTTCATTAATAAAGCATCTAAAACCAACGATGCCCGTACTGCACATGCTGCAGATATGAAAGCCAGAACAAAACCCGGCACAATGGCTTCTAAAGATGATATTGCCAAAAGGGATATGCTGGATAAAAAATATGGCGATGAACTGGAACTTGCCCGTGATCCATATGAAAAGGCCGGCGCAATTTTAGCTGAAAGGGTGACGAAAGAGGGTGGATTAGAAATACGGGAAAAGGAACAATATAAAAAAGTAGCCAACTATCTGTCCGAAATTTATAGCTACAAACGGATACAGGCAAAAAATAAACCTGCTGACCAGGCTAAATACCAGGCAGAGGAGAAGAAGTGGAATGATATTTATGATTCTATTAATGCCATAAAAACCTATAAAAAAGGACACGATACGCATTAAACTCATTAACCCGGTCAGAGCCGGGTTAATTTTCAAAAACACTATTTAACATAATATAAATTATAGGAATAATGATAAGGAAAATTGTGGCAAGTGGGTATTTATCAATTAATTAGTTAATTGTAGTTTGGATGTAAAATACAAGAATATGAAACTTAGATACCCTATCATGATGCTTATAATTTTTTCCGGTGCACTAATAATTTCCTGTAAAGGGAAATCGGATAATCATAAACAGAAAGAAAATGAAGGGGGTAAAAATCCAGATTCAGTTTTAAATGAACCTTTCAAGAATGTGCAGGAAACAATAAAGAACGATTCTGTAGTCAGCCTGAATAAAACACCAT
>DASUDW010000269.1:0-8393 GCA_036275415.1 Chitinophagaceae bacterium
GATGGCACCAGCATGGAACTCTCTATATGTACATGGCTGTCGATGAAGCCCGGCAGAATAAATGTTTGCTCTTCATCTTTCAATTGAACACCGGTCTTAATGGAAATGATCTTTCCGTTATCAACCTTTACTGTTGCCGGATAAATCTTCTGCTGTTTAATATCTACCAGGTTGCCATTGATGGAAAAGGAAGCCATAGCGTTCATTTGGTTAAAGGTAAATTACTAACTTCAAACCTTATTCATAATTGTAAAAGACAAGCTATCTGTTATGAGAAAATTTATTCTTGGAATTATTATTGTTTCAAGCCTGCCCTGTGCTATTGCTCAAAAAGCAAAACCCGTTATATCAGCCCAGACAGAGAACAAAGACGATATTTTTTTAAAAAATGTGAAGTACCGGCTGATTGGACCTTTTCGTGGGGGAAGAAGTGCTGCAGTGGCCTGCAGTTACACCAATAAAACAACTTTTTATTTCGGAGGTACCGGCGGCGGTGTTTGGAAAACAGCAGACGGTGGCAGCAACTGGACCAATATTTCTGATAAATATTTTGGCGGTTCCATAGGGGCAGTAGCTGTAGCACCCTCAGATGAAACCATTTTGTATGCAGGTGAAGGTGAGAATACCATGCGGGGAAATGTAAGCGAAGGATTGGGCGGTATGTGGCGAAGTGATGATGGTGGCCGTAGCTGGAAAAATATCGGCCTTAAAGACGGACGACATATCATCCGTATTATTATCCATCCAAAAAATCCTGATATTGTTTGGGCGGCTGTAATGGGACATTTATTTGGGCCCAATGATGAAAGGGGAATTTATAAAACAACGGATGGCGGCAAAACTTGGAAGAAAACACTTTTTGTCAATAACCAAACCGGTTGCAGCGATCTGGTAATGGAACCCGGTAACCCATCTGTTTTTTATGCCGGTACATGGAGGGTCATTCGTACTCCTTATTCGCTGGAAAGCGGCGGTGAAGGAAGCGGGTTATGGAAAAGTACTGACGGTGGTGAAACCTGGGTAAATATTTCATCCCGAAAAGGCTTGCCTAAAAATACATGGGGTATTGTGGGGGTTGCTGTGGCGCCTTCCAACACGGATAAAGTGTATGCCATTATCGAAAATAAAGAGGGTGGTTTATTTATGAGTAACGATGGCGGAGAAACATGGACACTCACCAGCAACGACAATAATATCCGGCAGCGGGCATGGTATTATACCAAAGTATATGTAGATCCGAAAAACGAGAATAAAGTGTATTGCCCCAATGTGGAATTTATGATAAGCAGTGATGGCGGAAAGTCATTCAAAAGTATCTCAACCCCACATGGTGATCATCATGATCTGTGGATAGACCCGCAAGATGGAAGCCGTATGATCGTTGCCGATGACGGCGGTGCACAAGTATCTTTTGATGGTGGTGCTAACTGGAGCACTTACCTTAATCAGCCTACTGCGCAGGTATATCGGGTGAGCACAGACAATGCTTTTCCTTACCGGATCCTTTGCGGTCAGCAGGACAACAGTGCCTTTCGTATTCGCAGCAGAACGTATGGTGCAGCTATCACCGCTTCCGATATGGAAGTTGCTGCCGGAGCAGAAAGTGGCTATGTAGTGGCCGATCCCCTGAACCCTGAAATTACCTATGGTGGTAATTATATGGGCATGCTGCAGCGGCTCGATCACCGGACTGGAGAAAGCAGGCTGATCAATGTATGGCCTGTTGACAATATGGGGGCAGGCGCAGAAGCCGCAAAATTCCGGTTTCAATGGAACTACCCTATTTTCTTTTCACCACATAATCCTAAAAGGTTGTATGCTGCAGGCAACCATTTATTTGTTACCGAGAATGAAGGCAGAAGCTGGGAACAAATATCACCCGATCTTACTACGAATGATAAAAGCAAGCAGGCTTCCAGCGGAGGACCGGTAACAAAAGATAATACATCGGTTGAATATTATTGCACCATATTCACTGCCGCAGAATCTCCTTATGAAAAAGACCTTTTATGGACCGGCAGTGATGACGGGCTCATCTATGTAAGCAAAGACGCAGGAAAGAACTGGGAAAATGTGACACCTAAAGATTGCCCGCCCAACATGATGTGGAATTGTGTAGAAGCCGATCCCTTTAAAAGGGGTACTGCTTATTTTGCCGGAACCCGTTACAAATCAGATGATTTTCGTCCTTACATCTATAAAACGGAAGACTATGGTAAAACTTGGAAATTGATGACCAGTGGTATTGCCCCTGCACATTTTACAAGAGCTATAAGGGCTGACCGGGTGAAACAGGGATTATTATATGCAGGTACGGAATACGGCATGTACATTTCTTACGATGGCGGCAATAACTGGAAAAGTTTTCAATTAAATATGCCGGTTACCCCGGTAACAGATCTTGCCATTAAAAACAATGATCTTATTGTCGGTACACAAGGCCGCAGCCTGTATATTTTAGATGACCTGTCTGTAGTTCAGCAGAAAAGTGAAGACGTACTGTCCAGGAACCTCCATGTATTTAATGTTAATCCTTCTTACCGCATGCCGGGTGGCGGACGCAGGGGAGGAAGTGTAAGTTTTTCATCTGGTATTAAAAATGCCGGCATGAATCCCTCTAACGGGACAGTAATTAATTATTATCTGAAGAATGTAAATGATTCTACAAAGCTTACCATAGATGTGTTGGATAAGAACCGGCAGAAAATCAAAACATTCTCCACTTCTTCAAAGGAAGATAATATCAGTATTGCAAGTGGTATGAATCAGTTTGAATGGGATATGAACTATCCCGTGGCAGAAAGAATGGATGGATTGATTTTATGGAATGGATTTGTAAGGGGGCCTAAAGCAGCACCCGGTGAATATTTTGCCAGGTTCAAAACAGGTGCAGATTCTGCTGAAGTAAAGTTTACTGTCCTGGGCGACCCTAATTATAAAACCACCACGGAAGAATATGAAGAGCAGTTGAAATTTCTGCTTACAGCAAGAGATAAATTTTCTTCAATAATAAAAGCACTAAAGAACATAAAGGACATACGCCAGCAAATGTCTGACCTTACTGCAAGAGCCGGAAAAGATTTACCCAAAGAAATAAAACAGCAGGTTGATACAATTAACAGGCAAATGACGGTTGTGGAAGAATCCCTTCACCAGACAAAAGCAAAGAGCGGCCAGGATGTATTGAATTACCCCATTCGGCTGGATGATAAACTGGCCAGTGTATACAATGCTGCAGCTGCAGGAAATGCGGCACCTTCGAAGCAGGCAAAAGATGCTTATGCTGAATTGGAAAGGCTTATTGATGCAGAATTAGCAAAACTTAAAAAGCTGATGAATGATGACCTGGTTCAGCTGAATAAAATGATCCATGAAAAAATGGTGCCGGTGATAGGGATAAAGAAAGAGGAATAATCAGAAAACCTTTTAATTGTACCGTTGTTCAAGCAGTATGAGATTGTTTTTATTGGCAGTAATGACCCTGCTATTTACAGGATATTCAGTTGCGCAAAGATTCACCATTAGGCTTATAACTGATGAAGTTATTTATGCGGAAAAACTTACCACTGTTGCTGACTTGTTCAGCAGGATGACTGTTTTAATAATTGATAACAAAAGAGTAAGAATTGATCAGGTAAAAGAAATTCAAGATTCTTTATTCGAATTTACTTACTGTACAATGCAATTCCGAAAGCGCCTTCATCTTGTACGGAGGCTTGAAGAAGGGAAAATCTGTTTATATGATTTTCATTCTCCTGACCACCGGGAATCTCTAAATGCTCGGAGAATTTCATCTAATAGCCGGTTTTATTTTAATAAGCCGGGAGATTCGGTTTTATATGCACTCAACAGGAATAACTTTGATAAACTCTTTGGCAGCTCGTTTTTTTCCTCATATCCGCAATTCCAAAGAATAAGGAAAAACTATTTGCGAATTCATACCTCTACTATTCTGTCAGCTATTTTGTTGCCTAACCTGATAACCATTATAGGTTTTCAGAGTGCTGCACTATTAATTCCATATACGGCAACAACCTTTTACCTGACTGGTTATTCATTGATTAACCGTCAGGAAAAATTCAAAAAAGTAAGACAGATGGTAGAAGATTTTAATCGTGAAAACCAGTAATCAGGAGTCATTACAAAACTGCAATCAGATTTTAGACGTATATTTTCTTGTCCGCTCCTTCATTAAAGCAATTACTTCTTCTTCACTGGAAAACATATTGTCTACATTTACTACATGCTTGGCCAGTTTATCATATCGTTTGGTCATAAGCCACAAGAAAATATGCAGGTAATGAATGCTGTCAAAAGTCAATGTCTTTTGTTTTACAAAGAATTCTTTATTCTTAAGAAATTCGCCGGGGATTTCTGTATAATGAAGGGCCGGACGAACATGATGAACGGCATGGTAGCCATCATTCCAGCAGGCATGGTTGTATTTAGTATTGATACAGTTGATGGTATTGTCTTCCAGGTTTTCAAGGTCAATGAAAGCATGCTGCGTCCAGTTACCCAACATCATTACTATCCGGGCAAATACAAACGGGATAATAAAAATAAACAGGGTGGCTTTGAAATTAACAAAACACATACCTATGCAGAAAAGGTAAAAGGCCATTTCACCAACTGTCAGGCGCATATAGAATTTCTTTCTTTTCCGGCTGAAGAAATACATGAAAGTGTCCCTGAATCCAAGGATTAAAAACCGGCCTACATAGGACAAAAAGCCCCGAAAACTGTCTCTTTGATAGGGTAAAGTACTGCTGGCATCATCCAGCATATTGTTTTCTACATGGTGCATACCCATGTGATGGGCAAAATACGTTTCAGGTGTATGGCCAAAGAAGGGACATACAATCCAGATAATGTAATGAAACAGCCAGGTATAGGCCTTTTTAAACATTTTACGATGACAGATACAATGGAGCATTAATCCAAACCGGCCTTTGAAATACATTTGAGAGACATAGAAATAGGGAATGTAGACTAACCACCAGTACCAACCTTGCAATAATGGAGTATACAGCAAAATGGCAACAGGAATTACCAGTATATGAATAGCCGTAAGTAAATGAATGAACGGCAGATCTCTTTTATCCAGCATATACTTTAGCCAGAATTTTTCGTAGGCGGAAAATTCTTTCGGTTCTACATATACCGGGTCATTGATAGCTGTCAGGGCCTTCATTAATTATTGATTGAGAGATAAGTCGATGAGCCTTAATTGTTTATTGCCGGGCATTAAGTCCGGAACGGGCTAAAATTACACCATTATCAATTACTTGCAGGAATTGTTTAAGAAAATAGGAGTATGATTCTTATCAGCACTAATCATTTCATTTTTACTGCTGGTTTAATATTCCTTACTCCGGTTGTAGCCCCGCCATTTAGGGTTAGATCAACAGGCTTATTGGTTTGCCAGGCACCCCGGGTAAAATCGGGTATTTCTATCGTTTTGGATTGTTTGGCTACAGAACGTTCACTTAAGGGCATCAGGCAACTCCATGCTGCTGCATCATAAACATCCTGGTCGAGCGGAAGGCCATTGCGAAGGCAATCGATGAGGCGCCAGTCCATAATAAAATCCATGCCGCCATGTCCGCCCACTTCTTTTGCAATATTGCCTATATGTTTTACAATAGCAGGAGCATATTTTTCTTCTAAATCTTTTAACTCTTCTGCTTTTATCCAGCTATGGCCAAAAGCAATTCGCTGAGGGCCGGGCCATTTTTGAGCAGCACCTTTTGTGCCACTTACCAGGTGAATACGGGAATAGGGGCGGATTGTTGAAACATCATGCTGCACCATTACTGTCTTTCCTTTATTGGTTCTGATCAGTGTAGTATTCATATTTCCCCTGTATGGCTTATCAACGTAAGGCTTAAAGAACTCATCTTTACCTGCCATTTCTTTTGCCAGGTTATTAAGGGTAAAATCATTGGTGCTCATGCTTACCAGGTGTTCAAATTTATCGCCCCGGTTTATATTCATGCATTGGGCAATGGGCCCAAGCCCATGGGTGGGATAAAGATTTCCATTGTGCCCGATATTTTCTTTAAGCCGCCACATGTCAGCATATGCTTTTTTATTGAATAGCCAATCTCTGCTCAGATCATGTATGTAAGCACCTTCAGCATGCACTATTTCTCCAAACATTCCCTGCCTTGCCATATTTAATGTCAACAATTCAAAAAAATCGTAGCAGCAATTCTCCAGCATCATGCAATGCTTCTTTGTTTTTTCGGATGTTTCTACCAATTCCCATAACTCATCCATGGTTTTTCCGGCCGGAACTTCCGTGGCGGCATGTTTGCCATTCTTCATGGCATGCAGCGCTACAGGTGTATGAAGGTGCCAGGGGGTTGGCGTATAAACCAGGTCAATATCGTTGCTTTCGCAAAGGGCTTTCCAGCCATCTTCTCCGGAATATTCTTTTGCTTTGGGCCTGCCCATTTTTTCCAACGTCTTTTGCGAAGCAGCCACACGGTCCGTGTATTTATCGCAAAGGGCAACTATTTCTACGCCATCAATGTAACTCAATCTTTCAACGGCGTCTGACCCCCTCATACCCAGGCCAACAATGCCTATCCGTACGATATCAATTTTAGGAGCTGCATAGCCACACATATTAAAACGTTGGCCACTATTTTCAATAGCGGCAGATCGCTCCATTTGTTCATCGGTAGTGCCAATTACGCTTGCAAAAGAAGGAAGTCCGGTAGCAAGGACACCGCTTCCAATAGCCATTTTTCGGAGAAAATTTCTGCGATTGTTGCTCATAGCTGCATTTGTTTGTATTACTGCAAGTTCCTGAAATAATCAGGATAAAAAGCAATGCTTTAAAATTTGAGTCAATCGTTTGCCGTAATCATTTATATGCAATTCTATTGTACCAGTACCTCTTTTCGGGGGCTTTCATTTCCCGTACGATCAACTGCAGTAACGGCGATTTGTTTCAAAAGCACTTTTGATTTGTTAATTAATGTATCCGGGCTGATACTGAAAGTGCGGTCATTTCTGTTTAAAATTGTATAACTCCGGTTGTTGCCATATTGATAATAGACTACCCATCTGAAAACATCTTTTTCATCAGGGTGCTTCCAGCTGATAACCACTTTGTCGTTTTTTTCTATACTAACCAAGGGCGGCTCAGGAGCTTTATTATCAAGCCAGGGGCTTGGCGGAACTATGGCCTCGTTTTTATAGGCTGATTCGAGCAATGCTTTTGAAAGGGCAGGGTTTTTTGTTGCAGATGAAATACTCCAGTGAACAGCTCCTTTACTTGCAGGCACCATACCCCTTGTTATCATGATCTGGTTCAATGTTTCATTCACCGATCTGATACTGGTATCCCTGCCCACACTCATGCCGGGCCAAAGGTGTCGTTTTAATTTATTTTCGCTTTCCCACCAGCCCAGTAAAATGGGAAAACTTGCATTTTGCCGGTTGATAGGCCAGTAAAGTTGCGGGGTAAAATAATCGATCCAGCCTTTATTCAGCCATAGTTTAGCATCCGCATAGAGTTGGTCATATTGGTCAAATCCGCTTACTGATTCCGGGTAACCCGGCCGCCAAATGCCAAATGGGCTGAGGCCGAATTTTACAAAGGGCTTTGCAGCCTTAATCTTTTTATAGAGTGATTCAATGAAAATATTCACTGCATTTCTCCGCCAATCACCTCTTGATAATTTTCCTCCGTTTTTTAGATAGACATTCCAGCTTACTGAATCCGGAAAATCATCACCTAGGTTATAGGAGGGATAAGGATAGAAATAATCATCAAAGTGTACACCGTCAATATCGTAGCGGTTCACCAGGTCCATTACTACCGCGGTGGAATGCTCCCTGGTTCCTTCTTGTGCGGGGTCAAGCCACCAATATCCTTCTTTCAAATACAAAGCCAGTTCAGGTTTTTTCTTTACGATAGATTGATCGGAAACTTCTTTCCCGTCTTTATGGTGTGCCCTGTACGGATTTAACCAGACATGTAACTCAATCCCCCGGTTATGTGCCTCTTCTACCCAAAACTCCAGCGGGTCATAATAAGGAGACGGGGCCTGGCCTTGTTTGCCTGTTAAAAAATAGGACCAGGGTTCCAATTCACTTTTATATAACGCATCGCATTGAGGCCTTACCTGAAGGATAGCGGCATTAAAATGATGCTCTTGTAAATAATTAAGTAAATCGATGGCTTCTTTTTTCTGTTCTTCTGTACTTAATCCGGGCTTGCTGGGCCAATTGATATTGGCCACCGTTGCAATCCAGGCTGCCCTGAATTCCTGCATTACACTTCCGGAAGGTTTGTTGGAAAGAGCAGGGGCTGTGTTTTTCGGGGTGC
Organism: Chitinophagaceae bacterium; assembly: GCA_036275415.1. GTDB lineage: Bacteria > Bacteroidota > Bacteroidia > Chitinophagales > Chitinophagaceae > JJ008. Next base: position 8,345 of record DASUDW010000269.1, read on the forward strand.
TGCAACTGAATGTAAACAACAGCAATGAACCTAAAGCAATTGCCTGGAT
>DASUDW010000270.1:0-3633 GCA_036275415.1 Chitinophagaceae bacterium
TATAGCGTATAGTCAATGTACCGGTGGCATAAACAGCTTTCCCTATAATGAAGGTTTCGAATTGTCCGATGGCGGTTGGGTTTCTGGTGGTACCGGTGATGACTGGGCCTGGGGCACACCGGCTAAACCGGTTATTAATGCAGCCGGTGGTGGTACACGGTGCTGGGTAGTGGGCGGTCTTACCGGAAGTACCTATGCGGATGGTGAAGCATCCTGGCTGCAAAGCCCCTGCTTTGATTTTACGAATTTGCAATATCCATACATTGAGTTCAAGGTATTTTGGGAAATGGAACGAAGGTTTGACGGGGCCGCCTTACAATATTCATTGGACAATGGTGCCTCCTGGACCAATGTTGGGTCGGCAAATGATGTTACCAATTGCCTGAACACTAACTGGTATAATTTTTCACCCGTTACTTATTTGGCGCCGCTTAGTACAACAAGGGATGGCTGGTCAGGAAATATGCAGCCAACCTCCGGCAGTTGCCAGGGTGGTAATGGCAGCAATGGATGGGTGCTTGCTAAACATACAATGCCCTACCTCGCCGGCAGACCCGGTGTGTTATTCCGGTTCATTTTTGGTGCAGGAACAATCTGTAACAATTATGATGGCTTTGCTATTGATGATATTGTAATAACAGAAGCGCCGGCCAATGATGCTTCTTTCACTTATAGCTGTGCCAACAGCAGAACCGTTAATTTCACCAACACGTCAGCATTTTGTCCTGTAACATATAGCTGGAATTTTGGCGACCCGGCTTCCGGAAGCAATAACACTTCTTCCATCGTTAATCCGTCTCATACGTTTTCGGACCCCGGAAAATATACTGTTACTCTCACGGCCAGTGGGCCAGATAATGCACCTTCAACCTTTACCAAAGACATATATATAATAGATGCAGAAGTGATCATGCTGCAAACAGTGAACTGTCAAACCAATACCGGCGGATCGTTGACAGTTGATGTAACCGGGGCTACCGGGGTGCCTCTTAACCTTTTATGGAATACTACTCCGTCACAAACCAGTACGATCATCTCGGGTCTCTCAGAGGGGTTTTATAGTGTTCAGATATCGGGTACAGATGTCTGTCCGTTGACGGCAACCGGTAAAGCAGAAAAAGATTTTTCTTGTACAGGCATTTATTTCCCTTCTGCAATTACTCCCAATAATGATGGCAGAAACGATGGCTTTGGCCCATTGGGAAGTTTATTATCATTAACAGATTACCGGCTGAGCGTCTACAACAGATGGGGAGAAAGAATTTTTTATACGGACAATCCTTTCGAACGATGGAAGGGAAAGGTAAAAGGACTGGAAACCGACAGCAACCTATTTGTATGGTATGCCGAGTTTACAATACCCGGTAAGCCAAGAGAATTCAGGAAGGGAACAATTACTATAATAAGATAAGCCGCTTACCAATGGCAAGCGGCCTTATTAATTGAAGCAGCCAATGGCTTAGTCGCTGACTTTTGCGCCCAGCAGCAACAACTCGTTCACCTGAATTTCGGTGATGTATTTCTTGTTACCATCTTTGTCGTTATAGCTGCGGTTGATCAGCTTACCTTCAATGGCTACTTCTTTTCCTTTGCCCAGGAATTTTTCAGCGATCTCCGCCAGTTTACCCCAGGCTACAAGATTGTGCCACTGGGTCTCGGTTACTTTCTCGCCTTTGGCGTTGCGGTAGTTTTCGCTGGTGGCTACAGAAAAGCGGGCCATCTTTTTACCACTTTCAAGAGTTTTTACTTCAGGTGCATTACCCAGGTTGCCGATCAGTTGAACTTTGTTTTTTAATGCGTACATAACTTTAAGTTTTGTGTCTCCGTGTGTTTGTGTTTGGCGGAAACGGTTTTGAATTTATTTATCTCAGTCAGCCGGCGACGTCATTTCCGATTGACAACACAAAGATGATAGCGCCGAAAAGCGGTAGCCGGTTTTTACCCGTTTACTCCCGAAGCTAAACGTGTAGAAACGTTTGTACACGGATAAAATGTTGTATTTTAAGCCTCTGAAAAAACCTTACCTATGCCTGCATCCACCACAGAAACCAAAAAATGCCTCGCCTGCGGAGCCGTTTTACGGGGCCGGGCCGACAAAAAATTCTGCAACGACTACTGCCGCAACAATTATAATAATGAACAAAAAGCCAAAGGCGGCCAAAGCCCCATGGTGCGGAACATTAATAATGCATTATTGAAAAACCGGAAAATTCTCGAGGGCCTTTTGCCGGAAGGAGAAGAAACCGCCAAAGCCAATAAAGACAAATTGCTGCGGCTGGGTTTCCAGTTTAAATACCTCACCCATATTTATACCACCAAAACAGGCAAGACCTATTACTATTGTTACGACCACGGTTACCTGCCTCTCGATAATGACTGGTATCTTATCGTAAGAAAAAAAGAAGAGTAACTCTTATAAGATCTTCCTGGTTTATTGAAGGCTTTATTATCAAGATGAAAAAATTGATGTCAATCTGTTTCATCAGTGTCATCCGTGTTCCATTCCCTTTACATTTGCAGCATGTCAAAACCCGTAATCTGTATTGGTGCGGCACTGGTGGACGAACTGTTTCATGCCACCGACGAAATGCTGCTGGCCACCACGAATGAAGCCTTTGTTACCAAAACCGGCGGAGGCGTAAGCCGCAATATTGCCCATCAGCTGGCGCTGCTGGATGTGCCCGTTCAGCTCATCACGGTTGTGGGCAATGACAGCGATGGCGACTGGCTGAAACAAGTATGCATGGCCGCCGGTGTGCAAATGGATGCTACTATCACTAAAGAAGGCCTTTCCGGAAAATATACAGGTATACTGAATAAAGACGGCTCTTTGTTTTCCGCCTTCCTGACCAATGCTGCCATCCAGCTCATTACGCCGCAACATTTGGAAAAACATACCGACCTGCTGCGCACAGCTTCCTATATATTGGCCGATGCCAACATTAGTGTAGATACCGGCGACTGGATATTGCAGTTCAGCCGCAGTACCGGCATTCCATTTATTATTGAACCCGTTTCGGTGCCGCCTGCCCGGAAATTCAAAGGGGCAAAACTGGATGGTTTGTACATGGTAACCCCCAACGAAGATGAACTGCCGGTACTTTGCAGCGAGCAGGCCAGCATGGTGCAGATGCAGGTACAGGAACTATTGGATGGTGGTGTGCAAAATATCTGGCTGCACAATGGAAAAATGGGATCTGCCTTATACCAGAAAGACAAAGTAACAACCCTGCATGCCCCCAATATTGAAGTGCTCGATTGTACCGGTGCCGGTGATGGGTCCTTGTCAGGGTTTCTGCTGGGCAAGTTCCTCGGTATGGAGGATAAAGAATGTATGAAGCTGGCGCATACTTTATCAGCAGAGATATTGCAGGTAAACGGTGCTATTGCCACGCATCTCAACCAGGAAAAACTATTGGGGTTGGTATCAAAATATTACCCTGGTTAATATTGCTTTTGTTCAGATTTTAAATTTTTGCGGAAGCAGGTGCCAGCTTTTCAAACAAAAAGAAGCTTTCAGCGCCTTGTTCCGCCGTAGTTTAGTTCATTATATTCTTTAAAGTATATCAAGGCGGAACACAGCGCTTTCTTGAGCCTTGCATAACACGAAGCGGAGTCTTCCATAATCGCTGC
>DASUDW010000271.1:0-12748 GCA_036275415.1 Chitinophagaceae bacterium
TGCCCGTAAAAGGATTTGCAGTTGAGGATGCCGGTTACCAGGCTCCTGCTGAAGATGGAAGTGGAGTGTTGGTAGATGTGAAGCCAGACAGTAAACGCCTTCAGTTATTGTATCCGTTTGCAGCCTGGGAAGGCACAGACCTGAAAGGATTAAAACTCCTGATAAAGGCTAAAGGTAAATGTACCACCGATCATATCAGTATGGCGGGCCCCTGGTTGAAGTTCCGCGGCCACCTCGATAATATCAGTAACAACCTGCTGATTGGCGCTACAAATTTCTTTAATGAAAAAACCGACAGTGTTAAAAATCAACTGACCGGTGAATACGGTACAGTGCCTAACACACAAAGGGCTTACAAAGCTGCAGGCATCGGTACTATAGTGGTTGGGGATGAAAACTATGGAGAAGGCTCCAGCCGCGAACATGCCGCCATGGAACCCCGCCATTTGGGTGTAAGGGTAGTACTGGTAAAATCTTTTGCCCGCATTCATGAAACTAACCTTAAGAAGCAGGGCATGCTGGCAATCACTTTTGCCGATAAAGAGGATTATAACAAAATTCAGGAGGATGATATAATCGATGTGGTGGGATTGACTTCATTTGCACCGGGTAAGCAATTGCAGTTGGTGCTTCACCATAAAGACGGAAGCAGTGATACTATCAATGTAAACCACAGTTACAACGATCAGCAGATAAGCTGGTTTAAAGAAGGCGGTGCATTGAACCTGATCCGCAAAGAATTTGCAGGTAATTGATCCTTTTAAAAAAGTATAAAATGAAGCCGGTTCTTTTTGGAACCGGCTTTTTCTTTACAAAAAAAAGGGAGTGAATTTTCACTCCCTTTTCGAGACATAAGTGCCACTGGTTTTATCATTTGCAAATGATCACTTTCACATTCAGCGGCTCATTAGTCCCCTTCATCCATACCCTCAGTGTGTACATACCGTTAGCGAGATGGTTTACATAAAGCTTGTTGGTGCTTACGTTCAGCCATTCTTTCACTATCCTTCCGTTCATATCGATCATACGGATGGTAGCGCCGCTTTCCCAATTATCCAGCATGATGTTCAACTGGCCGTCCGGGGAAGGATTCGGGAATACCACAACATTACCAGTTTGGTTGAATCCTTTCACCAGTTTCACATCGGTATAGGTCGCTTTATTGTCAATATCTACTTGGCGGATGCGGTATTGACTGATGTCTTTGGACAGGTTGTAATCAGTATAGTAATAAGACAACTGTTCATTGCTGTTGCCGTCCGCAGCCTGTGAGGCAATGAATCCGAGCACCTGCCAGTCAGCCGTACTGTTTTTCCGTTCAATGTAGAAACCTTTGTTATTGATCTCGGAAGAAGTTACCCATTTCAGGTATACATTTTCTTTGTTGCGTTGTGCTGTAAAAGTTTCAAATTTCACCGGTAGCGGTGTGCAGGCATTAGCAATTAAAGCATACACTGCATTCGGCCTTGAAGGGGTAGTGACCACTACCCAGAGTGATTTATCAGCATAGGGTTTTGTAGAAGAATATGGCTGATAGGTTTGAAGCCCGGATTGAAATTTATAAGAGTTCGTTGCATCAAGTAATACTGTTCCTGTTTTTATATTCAATGTATCAGTTCCCGCATTAAATATGCCATCGCCATTATCAATGAATACGTTATAGGTAATGTTCATATCGGTATTACTGATGGTGGAAATGTCAAAAAAATATGCCCTTTCTGCAATAGGTACACCTGGAGCGGCGATGTTGCATATTAAATTACCTCTGGTGGCCGGGTCATTTACATAAAAGGGTTGATTGACAGAAGAACAAGCTACATTGGTTGCGTTAGCATCCTGGCTTTCCCATCCGTCAGCAGAAAGGGATTGTGCTGTATCGCATCCTTGCGGTAGTGCAAGGCTCAAACCGGTTACAGTATAGCGGTCAGGTGTTCCGGGTATTTCAGTAATGGTATAGGCAGATTGAAAATTTGGTACATTCACCGGATCAGGTGGGTAGCTAAGTAACGGATCAAGTAATCCTTGCTGATGCCAGAAGCCAAATGTAGTCAATGAGCCATCCAATACTCCATTACCGCCGGGAAGAATTGAAGTGGTGGGAGCTTTTTTGTAATCAAACGGTGCATGATAAGCATTGGTTGGCCAAATATGTACCCAAAAATATTTACCACCCGGGTTATGGTCTATATCAAAATATAAATCAAAATTCACCATACATTTACCCGTTGTGGGGTCGGTATAGGAACTGTTTACTTTTACTCCGAAGTTGGAGAATGTACACTGGGAATGGCTCTGATAGAAAAATCCCCCTATCGCCACCATTGCAATTACAAGTATAATCTTTTTCATGACTGAGGATTTTAGGGTGACGAATCATTTGCTGATTCAATACAATAACAGGCTTCCCGGATACCGGATTCCGCAGTGCGGAGGTCATTAAGTAGAGGGTGACTTTCAGCTAAATGGCCCACGGCTTGTATGGCAGGGCATTTTCCATCGGGATTGATTCTTAAGCTCGAATTCAGTTCTAATATAGTAGTTATTTATACTGGGTTCTTATGATAATTCTTTAATAAAACAATGATATTCGTCATGTATTCGCAGCATTTTTAGGGCTTCATGGATGAATGCAGGGATTGTTTATTTTTATACGCAATGCAACGCTTAAAACCGGGTGTAGATATTGTCCTTGAGATACTGAAGGCCGTAGCTGAAGCACAGCCCCATTCAGGCTTTGCACAAAGTATTTTACAACAGTACATTGAAAGGGGCGGCCTCAGTAAAAAACAACTGGAGGGCCTTTATGGCAAAGCCCAAAAAGTTTCTTCCATACCGGCAGCTAAACTGGCTACTCTCGAGGCTATCATTCTTCGAAAACATACCCGCACAAAATCTGAACTGCCACCGCCCAAACCGTTGTATGAAAAGGACTTATCCGCAGGCGAACTGATTGAAGCTATATTGGCAAAATTCCCTTTGCATAAAAGGGTATTGTTCCTGAAATCAAAATTTGACAATAATCAGCCGTTGACATCCCCGGAAAAGGATGAACTGGTTAAATTCAGCAAACTCCTAAAATAAACTGTAATTTATAGGCAGTAAAGGCAACCCGCTGGTTACAATGACCGTTTGGGGATTTACATTACACAAATGCTATCTGCCGAAGAATTGAGTTTTCATGTACAGGCCTGCAGCCGAAACAGCAGGGAGAGCCAGAAAATTATCTATAGCTCTTTCTATGGCTATGCTATGGCCATTTGCGACCGCTATACCGGCAAACAGGAAGATGCCCTGGAGATACTTAACGATGGTTTCCTGAAGATTTTCAGGGAGATACATCATTTTTCACCGGCGTATGCAGATGTGATCAGTTCGTTCAAAGGATGGTTGCGAAAAATAATGATCTATACTGCCATCGATCATTTTCGCAAGCACCACAAACATCAAATGGTTGCTCAGCTGGATGATGTGGTATATCAATTACCGGCAGTGGGTGACACGGCATTGGAAAAAATGTCTTACGAAGAAATCATCCGGGCCATTCAGCAATTATCGCCAGCTTACCGCACGGTATTCAATCTTTTTGTAATCGAAGGATTAAGCCATGAAGAGATCGCTGAACAACTCGACATTTCTTCTGGTACATCCAAGTCGAATCTTTTCAAGGCCAGGATGCAGTTGCAGAAAATCCTATTTAAAAAGTATAACATTCAAATAGCCAGAAATGCAGTTTGACGATTTTGATAAAAGAATAAAAGAGGCCGCCAGCCATCACCATCCTGCTTATGATGAAAAGGCATGGAATAAGATGGAGCGGTTGCTCAATAAACACCTGCCTGTTGAAAAGAAAAGGCGCCGCCGTTTCCTTTTCATCATCATCCCCTTATTGCTGTTAATGGCTGGTGCGGGACTTGTTTGGGTCTTCAACAATCAATCACCAACAAATAAGACAGCCTCACTTGCCTCTGTTAAACCGGTATCACCGGTACCCCAAAAATCACAATCCACTGTTGATGATCAGTCGCAAAATCATAATGGCGGTATCCCTAAAACAATTTTGCCGCAGGAAGAAGTGACGAAATATAAAACACCGGAAATTCAAGTAACCACTGATGTAAAACCAACCATTAATAAAGAACAACGAATAGAAAAATCTTCAGCAAAACCGGCTATACCCGTTGTAAAAAAATATGAACTACCTGGTTTGTCAGATCCGCCTATAAAAAGGCCGGTACCGCCCGTTGTTGTAAAAGAGAAAGAAGAAATAAAAACCACCGGCATCACTCCAACGGAAAAGGCCAATCCGAAAGCAGAAAAATGGAATGCCGTTCCAGTGGAGAAGAAGGAACAACTGCAGAACCGGGATACAATTAAAAACGTTCAACCAGGTAAAAAACAAAATTCGGATGTGGCAACCAATAATGCCCCGGAAAAGAATTTGAATGAAAAAGAAAACAAAGTAACTGTTGCTGACAAAAAGAAACACAAAAAGAGCCTGTTCTTCCTTTCATTGTCCGTTAGTCCCGATGCCAGTTTTGCTTCCGGAGGAAAGACAGGAAAGATGAAGCTGTTGGGCGGTGGCGGGTTAGGGTATACTTTCCGGGAGAGGGTCACTTTGCGGAGCGGGGTTTATATCGGCAGAAAAATTTATCCGGCCACAGCAGCAGATTACAACCCGCCGCCTATCTTCTGGAATTATTATCCCTACCTCGAAAAAGTGGACGCCAACTGTAAAGTAATAGAAATACCAGTAGCATTTAGTTACAATTTCGGCAAAACAATTAACAGGAGCTGGTTTGTATCCGGCGGCCTGTCATCCCTGATCATGAAGGAAGAAGAATATTATTATACCTATAAATACACACCAGGCGGCAGAACATATTACCGTGAATGGGATATTAAAAATCAGAATAAGCATCTGTTCTCGGTGGCAACAATTTCTGCCGGGGTACAACAGCAGTTCGGAAAATCATTTTCTGTAATAGCAGAACCCTACCTGAAAATGCCGTTGACAGGAGTGGGGTATGGTAAAGTAAGGCTTAACAGTATGGGTGTACAAGTGAGTGTAAGCTATTCTCCTTTTGGTGCAAAACTAAGAAAGTAAGAACTGCAGCAGTAAAAGGCAACCATAATAAGCATTTGTCCGTTTGATACAAAAACTGTCTATGCTTCAGCGATCTTTTTTTCGATACTTAGTTATAATGGCCGGTGCAGTCATTATTTTCAGCAGTTCCTGCAGTAAAGGCGGTGATAATTCTCCGGCTCCTAATCCCTGCAGTGGTGTTACTGTAACTGTTTCCGGAACAGTAACTAACCCATCCGCACCGGGCTCTTCAAATGGTAGTATCAATGCCAGTGCATCCGGTGGATCAGGATTCACTTACAGTTTAAATAGTGGTGCCTTTCAGTCCTCCGGAAGCTTTACAGGTTTAGCTGCGGGGGCTTATACAATTACTGCAAAAAACAGTAATGGCTGTACCGGGTCAGCCAGTTTTACATTGACGGCACCCAATCCCTGTGCAGGTGTTACTATTACAGTGAGTGGCACGGTAACGAATCCCACTGCCCCGGGAGCCACTAACGGAAGTATTGCCGTGAGTGCCAGCGGCGGAACCTCACCTTATACATACAGTATCAATGGCGGTGCTTTTCAGTCATCAGCTTCCTTTGGCTCCCTTGCTGCGGGAGCATACAGTATTACTGCAAAAGATAACAATGGCTGTACCGGGGTGGCCAATTTTACATTAACGGCCCCTAATCCCTGTGCCGGCGTTACGATTATAGTGAACGGTACGTTGACCAATCCTGCTACACCTACCGCCAACAATGGCAGTATTGCCGCAACCGCATCAGGCGGAACGGCACCTTATACTTTTAGTTTAAATAGCGGTGCCTTTCAATCTTCCGGCACTTTTCCTAACCTGGGTCCCGGTAATTACACTGTTACGGCAAAAGATAATAATGGTTGTACGGGGTCGGCCAGTTTTACATTAACTGCACCCAATCCCTGTTCCGGTGTCACTATCACTGTCTCAAATGCTGCCGTGCAGGTAACACCCTGCGTTACTCCCCCAAATGGTTCCATTACTGCTACGCCATCGGGTGGTACGGGTCCTTATACATTTAGCCTGAATGGAGGTGCATTTCAGTCATCCAATATTTTTTCCGGCCTGGCTGCAGGTAATTATACTGTTACTGCCAAAGATGTAAATGGCTGTACAGGAACATCTGCCGGCACCGTGGTAGGTTCCCTGCCGGCCGGTACATTATTCTCTGCTGTTCGAAACCTGGTACAGGCCAACTGCGTAAGCTGTCATAATGCTTCCATACCGAATGGAGGGATGAATTTTGCAGATGACTGCAACATTGTAAACTTTAAAGACAGGATCAGGGCAAGGGCAGTAGACGGAAGCCCTTCAGCCATGCCCCCTACAGGCTTATTGCCCGCTGGTGAGCGGCAAAAAATTACCGACTGGATCAATGCCGGCGGCAGATATACAGATTAAGATGGTGGATAATAATGTGTGTAATGTGAAAGAGGTTTCCTGAGGGAAGCCTCTTTTATTTTCCCCAGCGAAAAGTTTTGATATTAAAGCCGGCCAGGTCAATGATACGGTCAACCACTGTGGCAGCTACTTCTTCTATGGTTTGGGGGCGGCTGTAAAATGAAGGAGTGGCAGGACAAATGATACCACCGGCCAGTGTAACCGTTTCCATATTGCGGATATGGATAAGGTTGTAAGGAGTGTCCCTCACCATGCAAATAAGTTTTCTCCTTTCTTTTAAAATTACATCGGCAGCCCTTGTAATAAGGTCATTGGAAACACCGGTGGCGATTCGTCCCAATGTGCCCATCGAGCAGGGGATGATGATCATGGTATCATACTGACCGGAACCTGAAGCAAAGGGTGCCATGAAATCGGTAGTGCTGTAATACTTCACCGGGTAATGCAGGTAAGCATCATTATCGAGTTCAGTTTTCCATACATACTTTGCATTCTCTGTCATCACCAGCGAAAGCTCACTCCACTGTTCTTTCAAAAGAATCAGCTTATCCAATAAATTTTTTGCATACACCGATCCGCTGGCGCCTGTAATTGCTACAACTGTTTTTTTCATATATCGTTAACCTGTTTCGCAGGTAAAAGTTCGGGTAAGTTAAATGAATTTATGCAAACGATTGTTTTAAGGGTGTAGTATAATCGCTACAATCTTGAAAACATAGGTACTACAAAAATCACTCATCTGTCATTGATAACAATCAACATTTTATGTATTCAGTACATATTTTCACTTTTCGTCCAAAAAATGACAACCAAATATTTTGTGTTATTGTTTTATTAACGATATTAGCAATGAATTTTCATAGGATAAGGTTTAATGGTTAATGGTTTTTGATTAGGGCCCCCGGTTTTCCAACCGGGGTTCTTTTTTTAATGAGATGCCGAAAGGCATGAACATAAAAAATCCCTTCTGTAAGAGAAGGGATTTTTTGTTATGGCTGTTGTAATTCTTTTCTAAAATGCTTTGGGTTGTTTGGCGGGCTGGTTAGGTTTCTGCGTATTCTCGTTGCCCATATTCTCCAGTATCCAGTTGGTCATTTTACTCCAGAGATGGAAGGTAGTATTGTCTGTCATGCCGCCGATGCCATGGTTCTTATTAGGATAATAAGCACTTTCAAAATCAATATTACTTTTAACCAGGGCGGTGATCATTTGTGTGGCATTCTGAAAATGTACATTATCATCTGCCGTACCATGGATGATCAGGTACTTGCCCTTAATGCGGTCAGTGAAATTGATCGGTGAATTATCATCATATCCTTTGGCATTCTCCTGCGGCGTACGCATATACCTTTCCGTATAGATATTATCATAAAACCGCCAGTTGGTTACCGGTGCCACTGCCACTGCTGCACTGAATACATCATTGCCTTTGGTAATGGCCAGTGAACTCATGAATCCGCCATAGCTCCATCCCCAGTGGCCGATATTACTGGCATCCACAAAGGGCATTTTACCTATCCATTTTGCCGCATCTACCTGGTCTTCCAATTCAAACTTGCCGAGTTGCAGGTAGGTTTTCTTCTTAAACTCTTCTCCGCGGAAACCGGTGCCGGTATTATCTACACTTACTACGATAAATCCTTTCTGCGCCAGCAACTGGTGCCAGGCACTTACGGCACCAAAGCGGTTAGCTACCTGCTGGGAGCCGGGGCCGCCATAGTTGCAGAAAAGTACCGGATATTTTTTAGCAGGATCAAAATCGGCCGGCTTCAGCATCCAGCCATTGAGGGTGTCACCTTTACTGTTGGGGATATGGATAAATTCTGCTTTGCCATAACCGTACTCATCAAGCTTGCCTTTCAGTTTGGCATTTTCATTTACTGTTTTCATCAGTTTGGCGCTGATGTTCTTTTTTTTGTCCACCATTACTTCATACTGGCTTACAGCCTGCGGTGTATTGATGTCTGAACGGAAATCGTAGAACTGTGTAAAGTTGCTGTTGAATTCTACCCGGTGCCATCCTTCGCCTGTTGTAAGCTGGTAGGTTTTTTTGCCGGCAAAATCCGTAACAAATAAGTTGCGGTCCATCGGGCGGGGATAAGCCATGGTGTAAAAGATGCGTTTGTTGGCTTCATCCACGGCATTAACATCGGTTACTTCAAAATTACCTTTGGTAAGCTGTGTTTTTGTTTTACCATCAAGGCTGTAAAAGTATAGATGGCGGTAGCCGTTCATTTCACTGGTGAACAGAAAGTTCTTGCCGTCTTTCAGCCACCACCAGTCATCGTTGATCTCTACAAAGTATTTATTCTTCTCCTGGTACAACAAATTACTGGCACCGGTCTTTGCATCGGTAGCCAGCAGTTTCAGGTCATTCTGGTGGCGGTTCATCCAGAATACTACCAGGGTGTTATCGTCTTGTGTCCATTTAATGCGGGGAATATAAATATCGCCCTGCTCATACTGGGCTTTTACATCTTTGTTGCTGGCCACGTCATACAAATGGATTTCCACTTTCGAGTTTTCTTCGCCGGCCTTGGGGTATTTATAAGTGTATTGTTTGTTGTAGGCATTATCATACTGGGTAAACTGGTATTCTTTTACCTTGCTCTCGTCAAAGCGGTAGTAAGCTATGTAATTGCCCTTGGGGCTCCACTCATAGGCACGGGTAAACTCAAATTCTTCCTCATACACCCAGTCGCAGTTGCCGTTGATAACCTCGTTCCATTTGCCATCCGTAGTAATGGCCCTGGCGCTTTTAGTGGCAATATCATACAACACCAGGTTATTATTCTTTACATAAGCGATCTTGCTGCCATCCGGAGAAAGGGTGGGGTGTAATACTTTCTCGTTTTCCAGTTTGGTCAGTTGTTTGGCGACCAGGTCGTACAGGTATACAAACGATTTGGAAGAACGACGGTAAATGGGTTCGCTGCTTTTTTTCAGCAAAACAATGTTGGGATGTGTACTGCTGCGTATTTCATCATCAGGCTGGCCAAATGCCTTGCCTGTTTCATCTTTCAGGTCGCTGTAACTGATGGGGTCTTCTTTGGGTGCATCGCCAAATTCGGCCCTTACAAACTCGCCGCGGAAAGTGCCTTTCTTGTAAATATCTTCTAAAGTGATCTGTTTTTTCTGTGCTGCTGCAGCAAAGGGAAGAATGAAGAGAAGCAGGAATAGCTTACGCATAATCAGAGATTTTTTTAAGGCCATAAAAGTACTGGAAAGGGTGCAAAAGAGCTTGCCGTACAAATAAAAAACGGCATCTGCGGAGATGCCGTTCGCTGTTATTTTTATGGTTCTATTTATTTTCAGCCATATCCGGGATAGCTTCCACCCTGTATTGACCGGCATCCAGTTTTTTCTTGGTTTCAGAAAAAGCTTTTAGGGTTATTTCAATATCCTCATCTGTATGCACAGCAGACGGGATAAGCCGATAAATGATATGGCCTTTTGGAATAACCGGATATACCACAATGGAAGCGAATACACCATAGTTCTCCCGCAGGTCCATTACCATGGCGGTAGCTTCCGGCACATCGCCTTTCATGTATACCGGAGTAACCACTGAATCGGTATTGCCGATATCAAAACCCCTGGCTTTTAACCCTTCCTGCAGTTTGCGGGCATTGCTCCAGAGTTTTTCCTTGTATTCAGGATGGTTGCGGAGCAGTTCCAGCCGCTTCAGGTTGCCCACTACCAATGGCATGGGCAGGCTCTTGGCGAAGATCTGCGAACGGATATTGTAACGGATATAATCAATGATCTTACGGTCTCCGGCAATAAAAGCACCGATTGAGGCCATGGATTTGGCAAACGTAGAAAAGTAGAGGTCGATCTGGTCCTGGCAGCCCTGCTCTTCACCGGCGCCGGCGCCTGTTTTACCCAGTGTACCGAATCCGTGGGCATCATCCACCAGCAGGCGGAACTGGTATTTGTCTTTCAGGGCAGCGATCTCTTTCAGTTTACCCTGGTCGCCGGCCATACCGAATACGCCTTCGGTAATAACAAGGATACCGCCGGCTTTTTGTTTTTCAATCAGCGCTGTGGCCCTCTGCAGTTGCTTTTCGCAATCATCGAGGTCGTTATGCTTAAATACATAGCGGTGGCCGGGGTGCAGCCGTACGCCATCGATGATGCAGGCATGGCTTTCGGCATCGTAAACGATCACATCATGGCGGCTGCACAGCACATCAATGATGCTCACCATTCCCTGGTAACCATAGTTCAGCAGGGCGGCATCTTCTTTATGTACAAAAGCGGCGAGTTCGCTTTCCAGTTGTTCGTGCAGGTTGCTGTTGCCGCTCATCATGCGGGCACCCATGGGGTAGGCCAGGCCATAATTTTTGGCGCCTTCCGCATCAGCCTTTCTTACTTCGGGGTGATTGGCCAGGCCCAGGTAGTTGTTAAGGCTCCAGACAATAACTTCTTTTCCGCGGAATTTCATGCGGCTGCTGATATCACCTTCCAGTTTGGGGAAAGCAAAATAACCATGTGCCCTTTCCCGGTGCTGACCGATGGGGCCGTAGTGTTTCAGTAAACGATCAAAAATATCTGCCATACAATTTCAGATTTGAGATTTCAGATTGCAGATTGGGCTGATAAACAGGTACATAAGCTGCAATCTCAGATGTTTTAGCGCTGCAAAAATAAGGTTTTGAGGCGTTTGTAAAGGGGGGAAGTTTTACAGCTGTTAACAGGGCTTGCTGTATGGCGGCCTGCTATGTAAAAGTCCGGAAGTATTATGAACGCATGATCTTCTCCAGTTTTTTCCCTTTGGCCAGTTCATCCACCAGTTTATCGAGGTAACGCACCTTTTGTGTCAGGGGGTTTTCAATGGCTTCTACCCGGTAGCCGCAAATAACACCGGTAATGAGCTTTGCATTCGGATGCAGGGATGCCTTCTGGAAGAATGTTTCAAACGATACTTTTTCTTTAATCAGTTCTTCCAGCTTCTTTTTGTTATAACCTGTTAACCACTGTATCACCTGGTGCAGTTCTTCCCGGGTACGGCCTTTCTTCTCCACTTTGTTAACGTAATGCGGATAAACGGAAGCAAAACTCATTTGGGCAATGCGTTCATCCTGTTTGCTGGAGTTGTTCATGCTGTGAAAATATAAATTTGACGATGAAATGGATTCGTTTTTACACAGTTCATGTTACCTGCTGGGCTAATTAAGTTTACCATTCCAAAATCTTTTACTTGTCAATTTCCGTCGTTTGAGAACGGAAAAAACTTCAGCACCTTCAGGATCATTCAAATTTTCGAAATTGATTATATCAGTTGCATAACAATCGTCAAGACTTTCAACTTTCCATCGCACCAGTTGTCCTTGCGAGTTTAAGTAAGGTTTCTCATATTGTTTTGTACGTCGTTCGATTTTATTGTAAGCATCCTCTGATGACTTAGCTTTTATGAGAACATATCTCTCTTCGTAAGTTTGCAATCCCCTTTTTATTCCTTCAATTTGAATGGCCACTGTCATCTTGATGCAGAAAAAGCTAGAAGAAGTTGCTTTTATTATTCTTTTTGCGCCTCGTATTGAGTTAATGAAAATATATTCTACGAAGGAATAACTAGCCAGTTTCTCAATTTCTGTCAAATGAATTTTTGTCTCGACACCTCTCGGCTTTTTTGTCGTTCCAATTAGTTTGTAAGTATCAAACAGTTTGGTATTTAGGAGCTTTGAGAAACTATCTTTTAAGTGTTTGTCAATAGCGATTGTCCGTTCTTTAGGAGTTAGGTGAATCACTTTTTTGAGGTCAATGTATTTAAGGTGTACGCTTACAACAGCAGTCCTTTTTGTCTCTAATGTATTCTCGTCAAGACGCCATTCGTCTAAGTCTAAAATCTTTTTCATTTGCGGAGTGTGTCAAGCCTTGCAGGTAACGGGCAGGCATTTGTGCTGTTGGGGGCTTCATCTATTCGTCGCCCCCGACGAGTGCTGACCGGAGTACTAAAGTAGAAATTATATTCAATAGTCAAATAGAATTCCGTCAAGCCGGAACTAAAGCCGAGCAGCGAACGGGGCGATGACGAACGTAGTTCGTCGAGCCCCAATGGCACAAAGCCCCCATGCAATATAAAAAGGCGTTTAGAGAGGAGTAGAACTTTGAAATAATTTCAGAGGCTACAAAAAGATTATTCATCTTAAACTCTAAACGCCATGACTAAAGTTACAGCAAGTTTCGAAAATCAAACTGTGTATGTTGGTCTTGACATACACAAGCGCAGTTGGAAT
>DASUDW010000272.1:0-3210 GCA_036275415.1 Chitinophagaceae bacterium
AATGCCAGCCTTTCTTATTTCAATGTGAAATATTCTGTGAACGAAGCGCTGAATGAGGATTATTTTTCACAAACGTATTCGGCAGATGTGGCATACCGGTTTGCAAAACCCGGCATACAGCTTTCAACGGATATTGATTACTATGTGAACTCGGGAAGGGCCGAAGGATTTAACCAGAGTATTCCATTATGGAATGCATCCATTGCTAAACAGCTTTTCAAGAAAAAGAATGGCGAGCTGAAATTTACGGTGAATGATATCCTGAACCAGAACCAGAGTATTACAAGAAATACCGGCGACAACTACTTTGAAGATGTGAACAGTATGGTACTGAGGCGTTATTACATGCTGAGCTTCCTCTTTAACCTGAACAGAATGGGAGGAAATAACCAGCAACAGCAACCCGGAATGCCCCGCTTTATGGAAAGGCAGATGCGAAATGTGAGAATGTATTAATCATATTCCTGGCTAATAAACAAACAAGGGCTTCACATCAGTGAGGCCCTTGTCAGTATAAAGATGGGTTAGTGATGCTTGTTTATCTTCTGTTATGACCGGCAGCCGGTGATGAACCGGAGATCAATACAGACAAAACAGATTTCAGTAATCGCCATAAGTTAAAAGAGGCTTTATAATAGTTGCTGTAAATCTTTGCAGCTTCATGGTGGTGTATCAGATGCCTGTTTTTCATAAATGGATATTTAAAAGGGTTAACGAATTGTTTCTCTTTAAAAGTATATAATAAAAATAAATTTTTCTAATATTGAGGCTTGTTACCAACTCCTTAAATCCAACATTGATGAAAAAAACCGTAAAAACACTTGTGCTGCTTACTATTTGTGCCTGCATCTTCATGGAATCAACGGCACAGTTGAAACTGCCTTTGGCCGCAGGTATCAGCAGCGATATCAAAAAGATTATTGAAGATTACCCCAACCGGTTTATTAACCTGATAGGTGAAATAATCACAGAGCACCCGCAGTCAACAGACTATACCTGCAATATTAAAGTGAACGGTGCGGAAGAATCTTTCATCACCCGTTATTCTGCCAAAAAAGAAATATGCAGCTTTGAAGCGGTTATGCTTACAACAGAAAGCTTTGATAAAGCAAAGCAGAAATTCAAATCATTATTTAATCAGCTTAACAATCTGTCGGCACGGATTTCTGACAAAAACAATCTTCACTTCAGAGGCAAATATGAAGAGCCGAAAGAGGAAATGAAATTTAGTTCTGTATTGCTTTCTCCTGAGCCCGGTGAATCATGGAACAAAATAAGACTTGAAATTGTATTACAGGCCGCCGATCCAATGGAATGGAAAGTAAGGCTGCTGATTTATGACAAGGAAAGAGAGGACGAGGAGAGAGGTACCACCAGGGAATTGTAATTGCTGAATACACAAGTGGTTTTTACCTTTTTAACCAGTTAACAAATTAACCGGCCTCCATTTATTAACCTTCATTAACATTAAAGCAAGACCGGTTAACACATTCAATTATTTTCTGAGAATATTTTCGTGGCTGAAATGACCTCGTTATGAGAAAGGCAGTTTTTTTTGTTTTCCTTTTGAGTTTAACCACTCCGGCATTTTCCCAGAAAAGTGGTGTTGTAAAAGGTATTGCCTTTGATACTATCAGCCGGCAGCCGGTAGCTGCAGCTACCATAACCGTTTTGGAAAAAAAGGATTCTTCACTGGTTTCTTTTACTATGACAGGCGGCGATGGACGGTTTGAGCTCAGGGGTTTGGCAAACGGTGATTACAGGTTGTTGATCACTCATGTTAATTATCATAACAGCAATAAATATTTTGCTATTAGTGACAGCAGTAAGGTGGCAGATCTGGGCCAGTTGCCCGTTAGCGATAAAACCAAGGTGCTGGAAGAAGTAGTAATAGCCGCTGAAGCCCCGCCCATTACGATGATCAATGATACCATTCAGTATAATGCCGGGTCTTTTAAGGTTCAGCCCAATGCCAATGTGGAACAGTTGCTTAAAAAATTGCCGGGGGTAAAAGTAGAAAAGGACGGAACGATTAAGGCACAGGGAGAAAAAGTAAGCCGGGTACTGGTGGATGGGAAAGAATTTTTTGGTAACGATCCTAAAATTGCCACGAAAAACCTGCCCGCTGATGCGGTGGATAAAGTGCAGGTGTACGACAGGCAAAGTGAGCAGGCCCAACTAACCGGCTTTGAAGATGGCAATTATGAAAAGACCATTAACCTGAAACTGAAGAAGGATAAAAAGAAAGGACTTTTCGGAAAAACAATGGCCGGAGCCGGTACCAAAGATCGATATGAAGGAAGGTTTAATGTAAACTCATTTAAGGGTGCCAGGCAATTATCTGCTATTGGCCTGGGTAACAATACCAACGCCGAAGGATTTTCTTATATGGATATCCTCAATTTTACCGGCGAACTTTCCCGAATGCAAAGAGCAGGGGGCGGAAATGTCAATATCAATATTTCAGCAGATGATGCAGCCGCCATGGGTGTAAATGTGGGTGGTCAAAACAACGGTATTAATACCACCTGGGGTGGCGGGGTTAATTACAATAATATTATCGGGAGCAAACTGGATTTTCAAAGTAATTATTTCTATAACCGGCTGAATCCTGTACAGGAAAGTACAGTTGAAAGGCAGTACTTTTTACCTGATTCATCTTACTACTATAACCAGCACTCTAACTCAAACAATCTCAGTAACAGTCACCGGATAAACCTTAATACGCTTTACCAAATTGATTCGATGAACTCTATCCGGATCACCCCGTCATTGAGTTACCAGCGAACCAACAACAGGTCGCAGGCTACTTATCAAACTTTATCGGAAGATAAAGTGTTGGCCAATGCCGGTTTCAGTAATACACAATCCCGTAATGAAGGGTATAATTTCAGGAATGATGTGATCTGGCGCAAAAAATTTGCCCGGAAGGGAAGAACATTTTCACTATCGCTGCAAACCAGCCTGAATGAAAGTGATGGCGATGGTAATCAGTCTTCCATTAATAGTTTTTATAACAATGGTTCCTTGTGGAGAAAGGATACACTGAACCAGCAAAACATTACAGCGGGAGACCTTCATGGTTATACGGCCAGGGCAGTATACACAGAGCCTTTATTTAAAAGATCATTACTGGAAATAAGCACCAGCCGCAGTAACACCCAAAGTACCTCGCAGCGAAAAACATTTGACTATAACAAAACGAATGGA
>DASUDW010000273.1:0-2002 GCA_036275415.1 Chitinophagaceae bacterium
AGGCCGCACCATTAAGGTAACAGAAGCCAAACCTAAAGAAGACCGCCCGGCCCGCAGCAACAGCGGTTATAACAACAGCGGCAGCTACAACAAAAACAGGTATTAATTACATAAATGCCTCTTTGTACAAAGCCTCACCAACTGGTGAGGCTTTGTTGTTGGCACAAGCTGCTGTCATAACATTATTCTTGCTGAATAAGACATAGTTTGTTCCGTTAACGTTTAATTGTGACAGAATAAACGGATCGCCATAGCTATTGATGTATCTTAAAGAGAATGGTGATCATTTCGACATCAGTTAAATCAAAAACAATGACAAACATCCTCGAATTTCTGACAGCAGACAAAAACATGTCTACAATGCTGCGGGCCGTTCGTTCGGCAGGTATGGATACTGATTTTGAAAAAGAAGGGGCCTTCACCTTATTTGCACCGGGCGAATTGGCATTCAATAAACTGGGTAATAAAGCGATTGCAGAATTACTCAGGCCGGAAAACACCTTTAAACTGGCCGGTATTATAAAAGATCATCTGGTAATTGGTAAAAAACGGATCAGCGATTTAAGGGATGGACAAATACTTAAAACTGTTTCCGGTAAAGAATTAAAAGTAACCATCAATCAATTCGGAAGAGTTATGATCAACGGTGCTACGGTGCAAAGCAGGGATGGTACAGCCTCCAACGGTTTTGTTCACTCTATAGAAACGCTACTGCAGGTGCCGGCTCTTTGAAATGTAAAGCGCCTGATAAGAGATGCTTTTTCTTAAATATCATTAATCAATATTTTTATTGCCGGCTTCCGGAATCAGGTGCAGCAGAACAGGCACCAGGAATAGGTATAAAACAAATGAAGTACTCATAAAGGAAATTAAAATGATCAGTACATAACAATACGCAGGAATCATAGTACGGTGGATGGTATTTCTGAAATGCGCCTTCGTAAAATGTTCTTTAATGTATTGTTTCTTCCACGCATACAACAGCATCAAAACATTCACAAGCGTTATAAAGATCAGATTTGTACAGAAAAAAATAATGGCTTCCTGTGCATACTTATATTTATTTATAAACCCGATTGAAAAAGGGATCACACAAATAAACATCAAGAACAGAATATTAAGCCAGCTGCTAACCCGGTCGGTTTTTTTAATGTGATGATGATGAAAATGAGAACCGATCCAGAAAATACCCAACGTAATAAAACCTATAGCATAAACAAATAGTTCAATTGCAGTTGTAGTTAAAAAATAATCTTTCAGTACAACCGTATCGAAACCTGCCGGTAACCTTACCTCGAGGATCAGCAGTGTCATCGCCACAGCAAATACTGCATCAGTTAGCGCTTGTATACGTTGAATATTTAAACTGTTATCTATTAGCATTGTAAGCTGTTTTACACATCATTTTTAAAAGAAAATGGGGGGCAACTAAAAGCAGGAAGTTAGAGTGAGTAAAAATATATATAGTGTTCGATTTGTAGCAGGATATACTTTTTATTCTCCTGAAGTTTTGTCGGGCTTTCAATAACATTTAGATACCCGTGCTTACAATTTCAGCTGTTATGAATCTAAACTGAAAATATTTATAAAGAGCCTTGTCTCCCCTGCTACATATTTTAAAATACACAATCAGGTTTGATCGTTATACAAGACCAAAATATTTTAAAAAAATTGTAGTGTTACCTTTTCATAGCATTTGAAAATAAAAGAGGGCAAAGGTTCGAAGTTCTATACTAAAATCCTTCAATTGATTTTATATGGTATTTTTTCGACCGCTTGCAACACGGATAATCACAGCAACCAAGGCAAGTACCAGTAAAACGTGAATCAGGGAACCTGCACTGAAAGCAAAATAGCCCAGTACCCAAAGGAGAAGCAGTACAACTGCAACTATATATAATAAGTTACCCATAAAATGAAATTATAATGGTTAAAAAATAGATTTAAAAGTCATCTGTTGTTAGAATCAAAACACCGGAAGGTTGCTGTGTTAAGGCATTCT
>DASUDW010000274.1:0-5281 GCA_036275415.1 Chitinophagaceae bacterium
TACAACAACCTGTTTGCCGCTTACCGGAAATTTAACAACAGGTGCTCATACTGCTGCTTTACTATGGAAGCTTGAAAACGGAGTTTTAACCGATTATTCAATTAGCAAAGAGCGGATAGGATATACAGGCATAAACACAAGCACAGTTACATGTACTTCAGGTTTTGCAAACCTTACCCCCGCTGCCCAGACCTACAAAGCGATGAATATTATTGATGATACAACCGTGGTGTTGATGTCATTCAATAACAATACTGTAGTAAAAGTAACAACCGGACCTCTTGGCAGAACTCCAAATGTTAATAATGGAGGTGCTTTAGAAAATGGAAAATATACCGTACTGAATTTTCCTTTCCCGCCAACAGGAGGACCCAATGCGGGACCGCCCATTCCTAATCCACAGGTTCTTTTAGCATCAAACCCCTACCAGCTTAGAAAAACAAGTAATGGAACATTAGTAGCGAATGGAAACTTCGGCCGTATGTGGATCTCGGTTGATACGGGAAGAAACTGGGTAGAATCAAGAAGTTTGCCTCCAGGACAAAATTTTAGCCAAAACGGTGTTTGGGCTCTTGACATAGCGCCCAATGGAAGGTTCTTATCAATGGGTACACATGGAGTAGTAGCCGATTCAGCCGCAGGGTCCGCCTCCTGGCAAACGAACTATGTTACCGTTCCTCTTTCTGCCAGCTATAATGATATTGAGTTTGCAGATTGTAATAATGGAATTGCTGCTGGTGGTTCAAACATCACGGTTACTACCGATGGTGGTAAAACCTGGATAGACAAAGCTAATGGCGCATTAGCAAGTTTATTTGCCAATATCACTTCTGTCACATACCCTCAATTGAACAAAGTATATTTTACGACTAACATTGGAACTATTTACCGCTCAATTAACCAGGGTACCAATTTAACACCTGCGTTTATCGATAACTATGGAGGCACATCAGTCATCAATGACCTTGCGGCCATTGGTAATGATAGTATCTGGGCATGCGGAGGACAGTCTACTTCGCCGCCTGCAGCACAGCGTTTCGGATTTGTATACAGATCGTTTAACAACGGAGGTACATGGGATACAGTAAAAGTAGGGCCATTGGGTACCACCGGCACACAGGCCCAGCAATTTGTCACCTTCAGGGGTATTGAGTTCCCCAGCCGTACAGTTGGTTACATATGTGGTAACAGGGGCGCCGTTTATAAAACAACGGATGCAGGTGCAACCTGGTCGAATATCAGTCCTTTCCCGTCTATTAATATTTCACCGGTGGGCTTTGCAAATTCAGCTGTCACTTATACCGATATCATAGCATTAGACAATAACACCGTTTTTGTAGTGGGCAATATGTTTACTACTGTAAACAACCGCCGTATTTATAAAACAACAGACGGGGGAGCCTCCTGGGTTGATATATCCGGTAATATAGACCTCTTATCTGGCGGAAACCTGAATGGTATCCTGATGCATGATGTCAATAATGGTTACGTAACAGTTCCCGGCGGCGTTCTTTATAAGACTAATAACGGCGGCGCTTCCTGGTCAATTGATTTGGCACCGAGTGGTACGTTAACCACACCAATGGCCTTTGCACCCAAAACAGTACCCGCTTCTGTTTCGGTTATTAATCGCAAAATGTTTGTTGCCGGCGTTAATATTACCGGCGCACCTATTTTGGAGTATGGAAACCCCGCTAATATCAACGTGAACTCCACTGAAGCTATTACATCCAGTTGCGACAATACCGGAAACGGATCCATTACAATCAATGCTACCGGTGGAATCGGACCATATTCATACAGCATCAATAATGGCCCCTTCCAGTCGTCCAATACATTTACCGGGTTGACAATTGGGCCGAAAACAATTACCATTAGGGATGCTTATTGTGGAATTCTAACCAAAACGGTTACTGTGCCAACCAGGATGTCTCCGACAGTCAATGCAGGACCGGATAAAACAATTGTTGAAGGAGATGATGTAATGTTACAGGGAAGCAGCAGCGGTACACCTGCAACCATCAATTGGACGCCTGCAGGAACTGTTGTTTCGGGAGGTAATACGTTTGGCCCTGTAGTAAAACCACAGACTTCTACTACTTATACTATGACTGTTATTGATGCAAACGGATGTACCTCTACAGACAATGCACTGGTAACTGTATTGCCATATTGTTTGAAAGTGATGAACGCATTTACGCCCAACGGAGATGGTACCAATGACAGATGGATTGTTACCAACAACGGCGGCCTTTGCGTTACAAATGTTTATGTAACTGTATTTAATCGTTATGGTGGTGAGATATATGTGAACCCGAATTACCAGAATAATTGGGACGGTACCTACAAGGGTAATCCTGTTCCGGACGGCACCTACTATTATGTAATTAACTATACACTTTTCAACGGAAGAAAGGTAACAGTTAAGGGAGACGTAACAATCTTGAGATAATTATTTAAAAACGAATTGATATGAGACAGTATAAATTCATCTTATTCTTCCTGCTGGGTGCAGTGGTTAACGGGGCAGCACAGCAGTTGCAAACATCTTCTATGTACGACCTGCAGGGGGTGTACCATAATCCCTCTACGGCGGGTACACAGGAAACCAATATTGTTGGTGCTTCTTACCGTACACAATGGAGTGGCTTTAGCGGTAGCCCTAAGACTGCCACAGTGTTTGGATCTTTTGAATTGCCGGCTCAAAAAATCGGCTTGGGCGGTTATATCTACCAGGACAAAACCGGACCTACTTCAAGAACGGGGATTCAACTGGCCTTTGCCAAGCATATTCCTTTGAATAATGGTGGAAAGGTTTCATTAGGTATCGAAGCAAGGGGGCTTCAGTTTGCCATTGACAGGGCAAAGCTGACAGAGACTCTTGGTGCCGATCCTGCCCTGGGTACTGCCGAGAACAGGTTCAAGTTTGATGCAGGATTTGGTATTTCTTATACCGGAAAGAAATTGCAGTTAGGCGTATCGGCTTCCCAGTTAATACAGTCAAAACTTGATTTTTATTCTGGCAACCTGGCCCCTACAGAAGAAGCCCGCCTGTACCGCCACTATTACTTCCATGGAGCGTATAAATGGAACGTAGACGGCCAAACCACCATCACCCCGAGTGCATTAGTGATTTACCTGCCCAACGCTCCGACTATGTACCAGTTTGGCGCAAGGGTAGAGCATAACAATGTATTCTGGTGGGGATTGGGCTACAGGGTAGAGCAGAGTTTTATTCTTTCAGCAGGAGTACACATCAATAAAAAATTCACAGTAGGATATTCATTTGACATATATCAATCACCGATCAGTGTGTTTGATGCAAACGCCAATGCACACGAAGTGCTGCTGCGTTTCAATATGGCAAAATCCGGGTCAAAATAGTAAAAGCAGAAGGTTTATGGTTAATGGCAAAGCGGTTCCGCAACAGCGGGCCGCTTCTTTTTTGCAGAGTAATCAACTAATTTTACCAGTAAACACATTAGCAATTGTCACAGCTCCTTATTACCGTTATTCAAACAAACCTTCACTGGGAAGACAAAACTGCCAACCTGCAGATGCTGGAAGAAAAGATCAACCGCATCAAAGAAAAAACAGAAGTGGTGGTGCTGCCGGAAATGTTCAGTACTGGTTTTAGCATGAAACCCGAACAACTGGCAGAGAGCATGGATGGTGAAACAGTTCAGTGGATGAAAAAAGTGGCTGCCGAAAAAAAAATTATCCTGACCGGAAGTGTAATTATTAAGGAAAACGAAAATTATTATAACCGCCTTATCTGGATGTTGCCCAACGGCCAGTACGGTGTCTATGATAAACGACATCGCTTTGCCTTTGCAGCAGAGGATAAACATTACACGGCAGGATCAAAAAGATTGATTGCATCGGTGAAGGGCTGGAAGATTAATCTGCAAGTGTGTTACGATTTACGTTTCCCGGTTTGGGCCCGTCAGCAATCAGAGCCAGAAGCGCCGGAATATGATGTGCTGATATATGTAGCCAACTGGCCCGAAAGAAGAAGCCTTGCCTGGAAAACTTTACTGCAGGCAAGGGCCATCGAAAACCAGTGTTATGTAATTGGGGTAAACCGGGTAGGTAATGACGGAAACAACATTTACCACAGCGGAGACAGTATGATCATCGACCCAATGGGCGAAATCCTTTATCATAAAAAAGATGAAGAGGATGTATTCACGGTTTCACTGGACAAAGATCACCTGCAATCGGTCAGGGAAAAATTGCCTTTTCTGAAAGATGCTGACCGGTTCATGATTTTTAATGAGGAGGGAGAATAGAATTATTGGCTGCCCTTGTCTTTTTTAATCAGCTCCATTACTTTTTCTACTTTAAAATCTGTATTCCGTTTTACGGCTTCAATGGTAGGCAGCGATTCTACTTCCGGCTGCACACCCCTGCCGTTTTTGGGGACATTTTTATCAATTACCAGCCTGAATAACGGAAGGCGGAAACGAATGCCTGTAACCGGTAATGTTACATCGGGGATCAGCCAGGCAGAGTTACCATAGGCCCCGCCGCCGGTTTCTTCACCTACTACTGTAATATTTTCTTGCTTTATCAACGCAGAAGCAAATAAGGTAGTGGCAGAAAAGGAATTGCCCCCGGTTAATATATATACTTTACCATCGTAATGATGATGCTTCTTCGGCTTGAAATAATGCCTTTCAAAGTATCCAAAATGATAGTGGCCGTCTCGTTTTTTTTGGGTGAAGAAAAGCATAAACAGTTTATTCCAGAAATGATGTTCGATAAATTGATCATAGGGGCTTCCTCTCCTTATTGCATACAGGGAATCGCTGATCTTGAATTTTTGTGCAGCAAGATAACGGGTAATCAGTGTAGAGTTGGTAACACTGCCGCCGCCATTTCCTCTTACATCAATAATCAGGTGACCGATCTTGTTTTTTTCCAGCGCCTCAAAAGAATTGTGGAAGAATCGCTTCAGCCCTACCCCTTTACCAAAAGTTGCCAGGTCCATCATGGCTGTTTTGTTGACAGAGTCAATGCGTAGTAACCGGGCTGCATTCAGCCGCAATTCTTTTCGCTGTTTCCTCGATGGCTGCTGTGATGGCCTGAAGGTTCGGGTGCCTGTTCTGCCCGCAGTATCTGCAGCCGCATTATAAACCGAAACAACAGTTGTTTTGCTATTTCCCAGGCTGTCTTTATAGTCAATGGTATACTTATCTGAAAGACCAAACAACAGCGTATAAAGAGAACCGAAATTTCCCCTGTTACTTAATGACTGGTATTTATGCGTTCTGTTATA
>DASUDW010000275.1:0-7181 GCA_036275415.1 Chitinophagaceae bacterium
GCCATTGAAAATGAGAAGCCACATCAGCCCAAAATCCTTCGGGATCTTCTATTGATTTTTTATAGGCTGCCTTATATTCATCTGCTGACTTTATCTGGAATGGATACGACATATGAAGTTTTGTTTAAGTACTAAACCAACATGTAATTTTTTCAAGCCGAAATTACACAACACAGGCATGAAAAATTACATCAAAGATTACTCCTGTCAAAAATTACATTTTAGATATCCAGGAGAGATGTACGAAGACAAATATTTTTATGTACTAAATCAAATCTGTATTTTAAGCCAATGAAACCAGAAACCAACGGTTTTTCAGAAAAGGCCATTGTCCGGAAAGTGATTGCAGCTTCCTCTGTTGGAACAATGATCGAATGGTATGATTTTTACATCTTCGGCATGCTGGCCAAGACTATCAGTACACAGTTCTTCCCGGAGGGAAACCCCACAGCAGCATTGCTATCAACACTGGCTATTTTTGCTGCCGGTTTTCTGGTGCGACCCTTTGGTGCTTTGGTATTCGGAAGGCTGGGTGATATGGTAGGACGTAAATACACTTTCCTGCTAACCCTGGTGTTGATGGGCGGCTCCACTTTTTTGATTGGCTGTGTACCCGGTTATAAAAGCATTGGCATAGCAGCTCCCATTATTGTATTGTTATTAAGACTGATCCAGGGTCTTGCCCTTGGCGGTGAATATGGAGGTGCTGCCACCTATGTGGCTGAACATTCGCCTGCTGAAAAAAGAGGCTATTATACCAGCTGGATACAAACCACGGCCACCGTAGGATTATTTGTAGCCCTGGGAATCATCATGCTGGTGAAATTAAATATGCCGGAAACATCATTCAATGCTGAATGGGGCGGATGGCGTTATCCATTCTGGATATCAATATTATTGGTAGGCATTTCCATTTATATCCGGCTGAAAATGTCGGAATCTCCCATGTATTCCAAATTAAAGGCAGAGGGTAAAACATCACTGAACCCCATTATGGAAAGCTTCCGGCACAAGTCGAACTTTAAAATGGTATTACTGGCTTTGTTTGGTGCGGTGATGGGACAAGGGGTAATTTGGTACACCGGACAATTTTATGCACAAAACTTCCTGGAAACAAAATGTAATCTTGACTTTGAACAAAGCAGGACCATTATGCTTTGGGCCATTGTGCTGGCTACGCCATTTTTCTTATTCTTTGGTTGGTTAAGTGATAAAATCGGCCGCAAATGGATCATGATGGCAGGGATGCTGGCAGGTGTACTTTTTTACCGGCCCATTTTTGCCACTTTCCTCGAGAACTCCGATACAAAAAAATGGGAGTTATCTGAATTAACTT
Source organism: Chitinophagaceae bacterium (assembly GCA_036275415.1). Lineage (GTDB taxonomy): Bacteria > Bacteroidota > Bacteroidia > Chitinophagales > Chitinophagaceae > JJ008. The sequence goes on from DASUDW010000275.1 coordinate 1,337, forward strand.
TTATCAAAGAAGAAAAGGCAGTCAGCATACATAAAGGAGATACAGTACTCAAAATTTCCACCCGTTATAAAACAGCTAACGGCATTCAGTTCACCCGGTTTGTTGCCGATACGATTCGAAAAAACAGCTTATTAAATACCGAACAAACCGAAAGGGCTAATAACACTGCTGTACACATCAATAAGCATCTAAGCCGGAACATTTACCTGAAGTTTGTTTTTCTTGTATGGGTAATGATCCTCTTTGTCACCATGGTCTATGGCCCTATTGCTGCATTCCTGGTAGAAATGTTCCCCACCAAGATCCGCTATACTTCCATGTCGCTTCCCTATCATATCGGCAACGGCATTTTTGGCGGCCTGGTGCCTTTTATTGGTTTGCTGCTTACCACTACTTATCCGTCTGACCCGTTAGTCGGTTTGTGGTATCCCATCGGGGTGGCACTGATGTGCTTTATTATAGGATGCCTGTACCTGGAAAATAAGATTGATAAAAATATAATGGACTAACCATGAGTGCAATTAAAAAATATTTTGGCCTGCTTTTCCTGCTGATCGCACCGCTGATTATTTATGAGCTGGTGCATGGCGCCATCTCACATATTAACCCGGAGGGTAAAAAAGACATCAACAGTCCGGTAATCTGGGTTATTATTATCGCCGTTTTTACCCCTATTGCCGTAGGGTTGGTCATATTTGGATGGTATGCCTTCCGGGGGGAATATGATCATCTTCCCCATAAATCTAAAGAGCTGTAAATCAATAAAAAAAGATTTTACAAAAGTTAAACAATCAGAACTTGTTTATGTTAATAAGGCTGATAATTTTGCAGTCCTGATGCGAAAAATAGCAGCCATACTAATACTTATCTTCGCCCTGGTACAACTGGGGCCGGCTGTACAGGCTATGATAAGCACTGATGAAGTTTCGCTATTTATTGTAGACGAAGAAAAGAACAATTCAAAAGGAGAAATCAAAGAGATCAAAAAGGATTATTCATTGTCAAGTCACCCACATATGGTCTTGTCTGATAACTCCCTGGATTATTTTACATTGACTGAACATCTCTCTGCTTCACCGGTATTGGATAACCTTACCCCTCCCCCTAACGAGTTTTGATTTGTGTTTTCCGCTTTAGTTCAAAACAATCATTTCTCATTTTTTTCTAATTAAGAACATATTTATGGCCACGCAAACCAATCCGGTTGCAAGGATAATGAACCTTGTAAAACTGGAACGCAAGGAAATAGGTGCTATTTACTTTTATGCTATTCTCGGCGGTCTTATACAACTTTCATTGCCGGTAGGTATACAAACAATCATTGGCTTTATATTAGGTGCTACCCTGTCAACATCGCTGAAAATTCTGATAGTACTGGTGGTATTGGGCGTTTTGGTTGGCGGTCTTTTACAAATAAACCAGATGAAGATCATTGAAAAGATACAACAACGCATCTTTGTCCGGTATTCATTCCAGATTGCCGACCGTATACCAAGGCTTGACCTGAAAAAGGCAGACAGCTATTATCTTCCGGAACTGGTCAACAGGTTTTTTGATATCACCTCTTTACAGAAAAGCCTTTCAAAACTATTACTGGATATACCCGGTGCCAGCATACAGATCTTGTTCGGGCTGGTTTTGCTTTCTTTTTACCATCCGCTGTTTATTTTACTCAGTATTTTATTGGTGGCATTACTGACAGTGATATTGTATTATACCGGAAACAGAGGCCTGGAAACGAGTCTTCAGGAAAGCCGTCATAAGTATGGTGTGGCTGCCTGGCTGGAAGAACTGGCGAGGGTAATTAAATCAATAAAATTCTCCAAGGGATCACAGTTCCATATGCAAAAGGCAGACGAAAGAGTGGTGGCCTACCTGCAAAACAGAACTGCCCACTTCAAGATACTCTTGTTCCAGTACAGAATGCTGGTGCTATTTAAAACACTTATCACAGCAGCCATGCTGGTAATCGGCTCTTTCCTCCTGGTAAACCAGCAGCTGAATATCGGCCAGTTCATAGCTGCAGAAATCGTAATTATCACTGTTATTAACTCCGTAGAAAAACTGATCAATAACCTGGACAGTGTGTATGATGTATTAACCTCAGTAGAAAAGATCGGAAAAATTACTGACAAGCCTACCGAATTCAGCGGCAGCCTGCAGATGAAGGAAGGCACCAATGGCTATGAAATAGAAATGACCAACGTTAGTTTTGGTTATGATGAGGACAAAAAGATAATCAGCAACCTCTCTTTGAAAATTGAACCGGGAGAAAAAGTATGCATAATGGGCAGCGAAGGCGCCGGAAAATCTACCTTGCTGAAGCTGCTTACCGGCTCATATACAGAATATGAAGGCAACATCCTGGTCAATAAAATTCCTATTAAGAATTATAACATCGATTCATTGCGGTCACATACAGGTGTTTACCTGAGCCAGCAGGATATATTCGAGGGAAGCCTCGAGGAAAATATTACCATGGGCAACGAAAAAATTGACCGCACGGAGGTGATAGGTTTCTTTGAAAAAGTAGGACTGATTAATTTCCTTTCATCGCTGAAAGATGGTTTTGATACCGAACTCGATCCAACCGGCCATCGCCTGCCCAAAAATGTGGTACACAAGCTACTGCTGGTAAGGGCCCTTGTGAATGAGCCCAGGTTATTACTACTGGAAGATCCGTTTACCGGACTTGAAGAAACCTACCGCAACCAGATTCAGGCATTGCTGCTGGACCGTAACAATCCTACAACAGTTATCATCAGCACCAATGATGAAAATTTTGCCAGGCAGTGTGATAAGGTAATCCGGATCAATTCAGAAAATTAACAACATTTCATTACTGATAAATTAACCATAATGAAAAAAGAGCTTAGCGCCTACCAGGAAATTTACCGGCACGATAAAATAAGCAGGGTTAAATACTGGTTCTATGGCATTCTTGGATTCATCATCATTTTTCTCTTTTTCCCCTGGACGCAGAATATACGGGCCAAAGGAGCCGTAACCACTTTACGCATGGAACAGCGTCCGCAGGAGATGAATACCATTATACCCGGCCGTGTGGTAAAATGGCATGTGAAAGAAGGGGATTATGTAAAGGCCGGTGACACCATCATACAGCTGTCAGAGATTAAAGACGAATATTTAGACCCAAACCTGATCAATCGTACGCAGGAGCAATTATCGGCTAAGCAGATGACCGTGGATTATTATAAAAACAAGGTAGATGTAACACAAACGCAGATCGGCGCATTGAACAGTGGCCGTGACCTGAAGCTGGATCAATTACAAAATAAATTAGGCCAGTTGCAGTTGAAAGTACAAAGTGACAGTATGGAAGCTATTGCTGCCAATAATGATTTTAAAATTGCCACACTTCAATATAACCGGCAAAAAGCGATGTATGACAGTGGGCTGGTATCGCTAACACAACTGGAGCAACGCAACCAGGTCTACCAGAATGCTTTGGCTAAAAAGATAAGTGCAGAAAACAAACTGGCCAACAGCAGGCAAGACCTTACTATAACGAGAATAGAAATGAACAGTGTACAACAGGAGTATCTTGAAAAGATTGCCAAAGCACAGGGAGACCAGTTTCAGTCAATGAGCCAGATTGCCACCGGCCAGGGCGATATTGCCAAACTGGAAAACCAGTACAGCAACTATACCATCCGGAATGGCATGTATTATATCACTGCTCCGCAAAGCGGCCAGGTAGTAAAAGCCAAAAAAGCAGGTATTGGTGAAATTGTGAAAGATGGTGAGATGATTGTAGAAATTGTGCCCGACAAAATTCAATATGCCGTTGAATTATATGTAAGGCCGCTGGATCTGCCGCTAATTTCACCCGGTCAAAAAGTACAATTCCTTTTCGATGGTTTTCCCGCCATTGTATTCAGTGGCTGGCCTAATGCGTCTTATGGCACCTTCCGGGGCAAAGTAGTAGCAGTAGAAAGCGCTGTAAGTTCCAACGGAAAATTCAGGATACTGGTTGCGGAAGATACAGACTATAAGCCCTGGCCCAAACAACTCAGGGTTGGCGCCGGTGCACAGGGAATGGCTTTATTAAAAGATGTGCCGGTTTGGTATGAACTCTGGCGAAACATCAACGGTTTTCCCCCGGACTATTATAAACCATCGGAAGCAACGAAAGATCAAACAACCGAAAAGAAATGAAACTAACCCATAGAATAGTACAGTTTTTATTAATCACCCTTTTCTGTCAGCAGTCTTTTGGCCAGTCGCAGGATACTAAAACCTTGTCTGTTTCCCAACTCATGGAAATGGTCAGGAGGTATCACCCTGTTGCCAAACAAGCTGATATCAATATTGAAAAGGCAAAAGCTGACATAACGATTGCAAGGGCAGGTTTTGATCCGTACTTCTATAATACCTCTGCACAAAAAACCTTTGATGGTACCGATTATTATTACTACAACCGTCCGCAGGTAACCATACCTACCTGGTTTGGCGTTGAAATAAGCGGTGGCAGAGAATACCTGTCAGGCTCCCGTACCAACAGCGAAGAAACATTGGGGGAAACCAGCTACTTCGGCATATCTGTACCGCTTGCCAAAAACCTGCTGATGGATAAACGCCGGGCAGCATTGAAAACGGCCAAAATTTTTCGGGATGCTTCTGCCACAGAAAAGAACAACATCCTCAATAACCTGATGCTGGAGGCATTGAATACCTATTGGGAATGGACAGGTCAATACCTTCTTTATAATATAGTAACTAATGCCGTAAAAGTAAATGAACAACGGCTGCAACTGGTAAGAATTGCTTACCGCCAGGGCGACAGACCGGCCATTGACACAACGGAGGCTTTAACACAGCTGCAAAGCTTTCAATTGATGCAATCGCAATTATGGTTAGCCTTTCAAAATACCGGGCTTGAGCTTTCTACTTATTTATGGACACCCGAAGACCTGCCCTATACACTTCCGGCTGATGTTTTACCGGATCAGGAGGCCAGGGCATTAAATACTTCCGGTTTATTATTTCCCGAATTAAATCAACTGCTGGATGCTGCCAGGCGTAACCACCCTGAACTGCTTCAGTATAATTTCAAACTGGATGCACTGGCTATTGAGAAAAAACTGAAATTCCAGGACTTGTTACCCACTGTTAACTTCCGGTATAACCAGTTGGGCAAAGGTTATGATATTTTAAAAACAGCAACGGGGCCCCTGTTTGAAAATAACTACCAGTATGGCCTGAATATTGGCATTCCGCTGCGCTTTTCCCAGGGAAGAGGTGAATACAGAAAAGCCAAACTAAAAATTACGGAAACCCGCCTGCAGCAAAATTTAAAACAACTGCAGATCGAAAACAAAGTAAGAAACTATTACAATGAGCTTACCGCCCTGCAATTCCAGATCAACCTGCAGGAGAAAGCCTACCAGAATTTCCTGGTATTGCAAAGAGGTGAAGAAACAAGGTTCCTGAATGGCGAAAGCTCCTTATTCCTCGTCAACAGCCGGGAAAACAAAAGCCTGGAAGCCCTGCAGAAGCTCACAGAACTTAAAGCAAAATATTTCAAGGCCATTAACTACCTGCAATGGGCTGCGGGCAATCTTCGCTGAAAGATTATGAATGAATTCCGATAAACAGTTATATTAGAGGATTAAATAAGTTAAGAGATACTATTTTTCTCATTATACCACAAATGCAGCAGTGTACTGATGATTGCAGCCTTACTTTGGCTCACCATTAGTACACCCTTTGTTTTTAATGCACAACGGCAACTGATAACAGAAGAAAGACAATCAGCAGGTAATGGCAGTCAGCAGGATGATGAATCTGCCAATCCATTGGCCAGTACCACAGAAGAAAAAAC
>DASUDW010000276.1:0-3232 GCA_036275415.1 Chitinophagaceae bacterium
TTGGATTCATAAACTTTCACCATTTCATCGATGATCGGCTTAAAGGATTCATCGGCACTTACATATATAGAACCTCTTCTGCGGGTATCAGGCAGTTCGGAATCCTGCTGCCTGTATGATTTGCAGCTAACCACCTGCACCCACAAAGGAATCATGACGATAACAGCAAGGATAATGATCAAAGATGTGCGGTGGCTCATTTAAAATAGTTTTTCTTATAACCTCTGTATATTCTCCAGGTGCCATAAATCAAGCACATTACACCCAGGATCTTATCAATGTCATCTGGCGGAAATCTTTCATTGAATGCCAGCTTGAAATTATTGCGGAACAAAAAAAATACACCCAGCAGTAATATGATTACTCCCATGCCATAATCCATCAGCGACTTCATCAGTGATACCTGGTTGCGCTTCTTTTTTTCATATTCTTCAAACATCGTTATCGTTTTACGGGGCAGGAAAATTATTAAAATTTCACTATTGTACAGGAAAACTTACAGATTTCTGATTTTCAACTGTAATCCCCCTCCTTTCGGAAGGGGATTACAGCGATTGTAATGTTACCATCTTATTTACCCTGTCCACCGAATATATATCCGGATGGTCAGTTTTTAGTTACTCATCTGCTCCTACAAATGTTACCGGCAGTACATAGCTTACCGGAACATTGATACCATTCTGGATGGCCGGCACCCAACGGGGCATTTTTTTACAAACCCTCAGTACTTCCTCATCAAACTCATTTCCGGCACTGGTCACTATTTCAAATGTATTGACACTACCGTCTTTATCTACCTTAAATCGCACTTTCACTACTTTTTTCTCTCCGGCATCCAGTGCATCAGGAGTTGCCAGGTACCTGGAAAGGAATCTCTTCAGCGCCTCCGCACCACCCGGAAATTCGGGGTCTCTTTCCTGCACGATAAATTCACTTACAGGCTGTGAAGGCCCGGAGGTTCCGGTTCCTGTATTTTCAACTGGTTTTTCAACCGGCTTCACTTTACCATCATCAGGCACTCCGGCAACATTTTGAACGGAGGTCAATTTACCACTCAGGTCTTCTACCGGTGGTAATGGCTCTTTCACTTTGTTATCATCAGTGATCTTCGGATTGGTAAATTTTACCTGTGCCACTTTAGGTGCAGGTTTGGGCTTTACCAATTCTTTTGGTTTTTCAGGCTCCTTAGGCTTATCCTGCGGCAGCTGAATGGACCTGATCACCACCTGGTCTCTTTCCTTTGTTACGGCAGTATGCGAAGCATCGCTTTTTTTCAAAGCATTTGCCAGGATAAATACCAGCAATAATGACATACCACTTATCAAGGCAAGCATGAGCCTTTTGTTATAGCCCCTGCGCAATGCATAGGCACCATATTCCTTGTTGCGGTTCTCGAACAAAATGTCGAGTAAATCGGCTCTTAAAATTTCATTTGTTGTCATAGGTGTGTGTTTGAATAATAGATGCAGTTTTAGCAGGATTCCACATTGGGATACGGCGTAGAAATGTTTCTTAATTGATCTTTTTGGGCCACCTTTGTCTTTATGAAAATTTTAATGGTTTGCCTGGGTAATATCTGCAGGAGTCCGCTGGCGGAAGGCATCCTGCAAGAAAAGGCTTTTAAGGCAGGTTTAACATGGAGCATCGAAAGTGCCGGCACCAATCATTATCATACCGGGGAACCCCCTCATCCCCTTTCTCAAAAAGTAGCCCGTATGAACGGCATCGACATCAGCCATCAAAGGGCCCGACGTTTTACAGCAGCTGACTTTACCGTTTATGATAAAATATATGCACTGGCCAGCGATGTGCTGGACGAAATTAAACGCATAGCAAGGGATAATTTCAATGCGTCAAAGGTCGATTTATTGCTGAACGAATTATATCCCGGTAAAAACATGGATGTACCCGACCCCTGGTACGGCCCTGAAAAAGGATATCATGAAGTATACCAGCTGATTGAAAATGCCTGCCATGCGATCATAGAGAAATACGGGATTAACGATGGTCAATTTGCCACGACTTAGCAAGATTATCGTTTCTTTGAGCTGCTGACCCCATTTGACTTATTTGACCATTTTGACTTTTATGAGCAATAAACCTTCATTACCACAAGGAACAAGGGATTTCGGACCGGATGTTGTCCGAAAAAGAAACTATATACTAAATACGATTAAATCAGTATTCGAGGTTTACGGTTTTCAACCACTGGAAACACCTGCCATGGAAAACCTGGATACCCTGATGGGAAAATATGGTGAGGAAGGCGATAAGCTGATTTTTAAAATCCTGAATAACGGATTGGATAATGCGGAAAAAGAAAAGCTGATAAGGGAAGAATTTGAAAAGATATTACAGGGAAAAAATACAAAGGGTATCACTGAGAGGGCCCTGAAATATGATCTTACGATCCCCTTTGCCCGCTATGTGGCCATGAACCATCAGCAATTGGTTTACCCTTTCAAAAGGTACCAGGTACAACCGGTATGGCGGGCCGACAGGCCACAGAAAGGCCGCTACCGGGAGTTTTATCAATGCGATGCAGATGTGGTGGGGAGTAATTCATTATTAAACGAAGTTGAGCTGGCACTGATCTATCATACTGTTTTCAGCAGGCTTAAACTTACCGGCTTTGAATTAAGGATTAATCACCGCAAAGTATTGGCAGCTCTTGCTGAAGTTTGCGGCGGAGCCGATAAGATGACAGACATCACCATTGCCATCGACAAACTGGACAAAATAGGATTGGAAAAAGTAAAAGCAGAGCTGGCTCAACGAGGGTTGACAAATGAACAGATAGATACTATTGAAAAATACCTTTCCATTACCGGCAGCAATTCCCTAATACTGGAAGGCCTGCAATCATTAATCGGAAATACAGCATCCGGCAAAAAGGGAATTGAAGAACTTGAATTTTTATCTGCACAACTTAGTGCATACCATGCTGACCTGATCATTGATCCTACATTAGCGAGGGGACTCAATTATTACACAGGTACCATTTTTGAAGCAAAGGCCCCGGCCAATGTTAAAATCGGCAGCATCGGCGGCGGCGGAAGGTACGATGATCTTACCGGACTTTTTGGCGTACCGAATATACCCGGTGTAGGTATTTCTTTTGGTGTAGACAGGATCTATGATGTGCTGGAAGAACTCCAACTCTTCCCGGATGATGTGGAAGTGGGCACACAGGTATTGTTTTTTAACATGGGCGAAAAAGAAAGCCTTTATG
>DASUDW010000277.1:0-2094 GCA_036275415.1 Chitinophagaceae bacterium
GCAATTCATACCATTACTGATCTGCATCACAGAACCGTTAGGGCCCAGGTATTTTGATGTATGAGCAATTAACTCATAACCGTAATAAATAAGTTTCCCGTCTTCCCTTGAGTAATAAGGTATCTGGTTGGCAGAAGATCCCACCCACACGCTATTGAGGATGACAGAATCAGCAGCACCGGTATCGGCACGCTGATCACTTTTGCAACTTTGATAAGACAGAGCAAAAGCAGCAAGGCTGATCATCAATAAAGTTGTATATGTTTTTTGCAGTACCACTACTTTGTATTTCGGTTGTACTAATGCGGCAGCCTGGTTCTGAATTTTCCATAAACCCATGTACCGGCAATGGCACTGAGTAATGTTATAACTATTACGGTAGCACCCGTACCTATCTGCGCAAATAACGGTCCCGGGCAGGCGCCTGTAATTGCCCAGCCCAAACCAAAGAGTAAGCCGCCATAAATCTGTCCTTTGCTGAACTTCTTAGGTTCAATCTTTATTTCTTCGCCTTCAAGGGATTTTACTTTTAATTTTTTGATCAGAAATACACTGATGATACCTACTACCACTGCTGAGCCAATAACACCATACATATGAAAACTTTGTAACCGGAACATTTCCTGGATACGAAACCAGGAAACTACTTCTGACTTTACGAGAATGATTCCAAACCAAATACCGGCTGCTAAATATTTCCAGTTACTCCATAACGGACGATCGAGTTCACTTTGATTGACACACATTGCATTTTGAGTCCGCACCTCAAAGTCGGTATTGATATCTTTTATATCCTGAATTGTATTTTGTACTTGTGTTGACATGATTTGCTGATTAGAGTTTCAAAATGTAAGGAAGAATTAAGTTGGCCATGATAAAGCCACCGGCCATGAAGGAAATGGTAGCCACTAAAGACGGCCACTGTAAATTGCTCAATCCCATAATGGCATGCCCGCTCGTACAGCCACCTGCGTAACGGGTACCAAAGCCAACCAGGAAGCCTCCGCCTATCATCAACAACAAGCCACGCAAAGTGAATAACTGCGGCCAACTGAATACATCTGCAGGTACCAATGATTCAAAATTGGTGATGCCATACTGCTGCAATTCAGTTACCAAACGCTCATCTACAACTACCGGGGCAGGTGAAGTTAAAAACAGGGCTACTGCAACACCACCCAGCAATACCCCTCCTACAAAAAATAAATTCCATATTTCTTTTTTCCAGTCATAGGAAAAGAAAGGAATTTTTGCAGGCAAACAGGCGGCACATACATGGCGAAGCGATGAGGAAATTCCAAATGATTTATTTCCTAACAGTAAGAGTAATGGTACTGTTAAACCTATCAATGGCCCAGCCACATACCAGGGCCAGGGTTGTTTGATCCATTCTAAAAAGTTCATAATGATGCGTTTTAATTTCCGTATTAATTGAGTGAACTGACAAATAATTCTAAGTACTTTGATTCTTTGTTGATGGCTTGAACAGATTGTTCAGCAGTCCGCCCATAATTGCTCCGTAAACAGTACTGCGCCATGGGCTGGAAGTGATCATACAAGTACCATCACATCCCCAGAAATGATAGTAAACATACCCTGCAACTGCACCTAATACAATGCCCGGCAAATACCATTTCCAATCTTTAAGTAGTTTATTCATTTTACTTCTTCAAATTTTATTTCATCCGTATTTGATAAGGTGGTTTGTTTATAAGGTGCACTGCAGCTAAGTCCCGGGCAACCCAAATTAAAGATACCCTGTATCAACAACAACACACCAATCACTCCCAAAATAGTATTGTAGGAAACTATACCCTGGTACAAAGCAATACCGCCTGCCAGCAAACGAACCAATCGTATCCAGTTAAACCCTCTAATCATAAATTTTAATTTAAACGATTACCCAGCGAAACCCAGGACCCTCCATTGTAAGCTTCAATTCCGTTTTGCTTTAAGATGGCTGCTGCTCTTGCACTACGCATACCACTGGCACAACAGGTAATGACCGGTTTTGCTTTTTGCTTTAATTCTTTTGCTTTGCTGCCGATGGTATCCACAGGAATATTCAATGCGTTTTTAATGTGGCCGCTTTTG
>DASUDW010000278.1:0-2157 GCA_036275415.1 Chitinophagaceae bacterium
AAAATTTACCCCTTGATAGTTATTGATAATGTATTGATCAGCGATGATGTGGTGGAGAAGCAGTTCGTATGCGACCTGGCCAAATGCAAGGGCGGCTGCTGCGAAGAAGGCGATGCCGGTGCACCACTGGACGATGAGGAACTGGATATCATCCTGGCCATGTATGAAAAAGTGAAACCTTACCTGACCGATGCCGCCTTAAAAGAAATAGAACGGAAAGGCAAATATGTTTACAACAAAGAATTTGGCTGGGTAACACCCACTCTCGGCAATGACAAAGAGATTTGTGTGTACGGCAAACGGGATGAGAACGGTATCATCAAGTGTGCCTTTGAACAGGCTTATTATGATGGCATAATTCCCTGGAAGAAACCCATCAGTTGTCACCTTTTTCCCATCATTATCAATAAAGGAAAGAAAGGCAGTTACGACAAGATTAATTATGAGGCCAGGGAAAAATTATGCAACCCGGCCTGTGCACTGGGTAAAAAGCTGCAGGTACGCACCTACGAGTTTTTAAAGGAACCTATCATCCGCAAGTACGGGGAGGAGTTTTACCAGGCGCTGGACCATGTAGCCAAAATGAAGGAAAACAAAAGGTTAAAGGAATTAAATAAACAGGAGTGAAAGAAACCGTTTCCAGTTTTATGGCGAAAGCCACCATTAAAGCAGCGGATAAAGACCACCGCCGAAAGATCAATTTCAATATTGGCAAATACAATGCAGTGGTGCCGCAGGGCAAGCAGCAGTTCCTCGATGTGAACCTGGCGAGGGAAAAGGCCAAGAACATCAAATGGAAGGCCATTGAAACACTCGACAAGCAACTGGAAACCTTTGAAGCCATCATTACCCAACGGGGCGCTAAGGTCATCTGGGCAGAAGATGCACAGCAGGCACTGGAGGCTATTGGTAAAATATGTGAAGAAAAGAACTGCAAAACACTGGTGAAGAGCAAGAGCATGGTGACGGAAGAAATTCACCTGAATGATTATTTGGAGAAGCAAGGAATAGAAAGTGTGGAGACTGACCTTGGGGAATATATTCAGCAACTGGATGGCGAGCCTCCTTACCACATCGTTACTCCTGCCATGCATAAGAGCAAGGAAGATGTGGCCAGGTTATTTGCTGAAAAATTGGGAACTGATCCGAAAGCTACACCCGAGCAACTCACACTGACAGCAAGGAAAGTACTAAGAGAAAAATATGTACAGGCGGAAGTGGGTGTCACCGGTGCCAATTTCATCATTGCGGACATTGGCGGTATTGCAGTGACAGAAAATGAAGGCAATGCAAGACTGAGTTGCTCGATGCCCAAAACACATATTGTGATTGCGGGTATTGAGAAAGTGATCCCTTCTCTCACTGACCTTGGTTTATTCTGGCCTTTACTTTCTACATTCGGCACAGGTCAGAAAGTAACAGTGTATAATACCATTGTTACCGGCCCCAGGCAGGCAAATGAAACAGACGGACCGGAGGATATGTATGTGATATTGCTGGATAACGGCCGAACCAATATTCTTGCCAATGAGAAACAACGGGAAAGTTTGTATTGTATTCGTTGCGGCGCCTGCCTGAATGCCTGTCCCGTTTATAAGAATATCGGCGGTCATACGTATGCTGCCACTTACAGCGGACCAATAGGTTCTGTCATTACACCGCATTTAAAAGATATGGGTGAATGGAAACACCTGAGTTATGCTTCTTCGCTATGCGGTAATTGCACTGAAGTGTGTGCCGTAAAAATTAACCTGCATGAACTGTTGCTGGAAAATCGCCATGAATCAGTGGAGAGTGGCTATGGCTCTTTCACAGAAAAAATAGCCTGGAAGATGTGGAAGCAGGCTATGCTGCGCCGCAAATGGATGAATATGGCCAATGGTGGCATGAAGAACCGGGTAGTAAACAGTATGATGAAAAGCTGGACAGCTCACCGTGGCAAACTGGAGTTTCCCCAAAAATCATTTAACCAGCTATGGAGAGAGAAAAATAATCACAAATAAAGTATATGCCGGGTATTTCATCACCGGCTTTTTTATGTCTGCTCAAATAAAATACTATAACCAGTTTGGTAATGCTTACCGGCAAAGTATTCTTTCCTGCCCTGAACCTGAGCTATGGACTACCGATTATACTGAGAGAGGAAGAGTGTACAAC
>DASUDW010000279.1:0-2498 GCA_036275415.1 Chitinophagaceae bacterium
GTGTTGAGGAATATTGTGTCGCATTTGGGTTACCGCTAACTCAGAAATATACGCAATAGCTGGTACAGTTTTACATTGATTTACAGTGCTTTTTTGTACCAGCCATCTTCGTAAATTTAATAAAAATTATTGCCGTGTTTAATGAGATAATTATAAAATATTTTCATCCCGTTTATAAGCTGGGTATGCAGGATATAAGAAACGTCTGGTTAATGGCAGAGACGCCTGTCAGGCTTACTACCTGTATTCACCGGGGCAACCTGGTTTTTCGGTATCCGGGAACGGGTAAACGCATCAGCTACCGGTTATTGAAACAGGGCCTCATTAAAAAAACGATTGTACTTAAACAGCGCATCGAACTGCTGCCTTTCTGATTGTTCAGATGACCACCTTTTCCATCCGGCTCAGTCTTTCTTCATCCATACTGGCGCCAAGGCCGGGTGTTTCAGGCACTTTAATCACACCATTGGCTTCATAACGGATGCCGCCGCTCACAGGATCTTCGCTGAACATGAGGGCGGTGTCAAAATCATAATGCGCTATCATCGGGCTGCAAAGGGCAAAATGGGCAAAGGCCGTCATGGCAATACGGCTCTCCAACATGGCACCTACCTGCAGGTGAATGCCGGCTTCTTCGGCAAGCCGTACTATTTTTAACCCTTTGTAAATACCGCCGGATTTGCCCAATTTGATATTGAAATAATCGCAGGCTTTCAGTTCAATCAGGCGGGCTGCATCATGGTCATCGCCGCAGCATTCATCGGCCATAATGGGAATGGGGCTCTGCTTCCGAACCCTGGACAGTTTGGTGTACTTCCAGCGGGCAATCGGTTCTTCACAATGCTGAATATCAAACTCCGCCAGGGCATTCAGCGTTTCAATGGCCTCTTTCACTTTCCATCCCTGGTTGGCATCAATGCGGATGGGAATTTCGTTGCCTACGGCTGCACGGATAGCTCTTATTCTTTCTACATCCTGTTTTCCGCCTTTTCCCAGTTTTACTTTAATGGCGGGATAACCCTGTGCCTGTATGCGCAAAGCTTCCTGTGCCATTTTATCAATATCACCCACACTTACGGTGTAATCGGTTACGATCGTCTTATTGTTTTCCCCGCCAATGAATTTATACAAGGGTACTCCGGCTTGTTGCGCAGCAATATCATGCAGGGCAATATCAAAAGCACTTTTGATGCTGGTGTTGGCATAAATGATGCTGTCCATGAGTTGTATGCAGCCTTCAATGTCGAGTGCATTTTTTCCCTTGAGGGCTTTGGCAAAATATTGCCCCACGATGAAACAGGTGTCCTGGCTCTCGCCGTTGATGGGCATGTAAGGACTGCATTCTCCAAAACCAACAATGCCCTCTTCTGTACTAATCTTTACCAGTATATTATGTGCGGCATAATCTGTACCCAGCGAAGTGGTAAAGGGCTCTATTAGCGGAACAGAGAGTTTATACAATTCTATTTGGCGGATAGTAACGGCGTTGCTCATAAGCAATGGGTATAAAGGATAAAGATAAAATGTTTGCTGCGGATGCGGTGGGTAAAAACCTGGCCACTGAAACACAGAATATTTTTCTCAGTGTATCAGTGCCTCAGTGGCTATGTGATAGGGGGGTGGCCACTGAAACACAGAAACACAGAATATTTTTTTCTCAGTGCCTCAGTGGCTTTATTAATGTTTTTTGTGTCTTAGCGGCTTTGCGTAAACTTATCTTGGTGTTCTTGGTGTCTTTGTGGGAGACATTCTGGCCTTGTTTTTGCACTTATACGAAAGCTGTTATAAATACGTTATAGAACCAATCCATGTATATGAAAAATATTCTTCCCGCCGGTTTACTCGTTTTAATTTTTGCTTCCTGCAAAAAAGAGGTTACTGAATTGCCCCCTGAAACACAAACCGGTGCCAACACTTTCGCCGCTAAAGTAAATGGGGAAATATGGGTACCGCAGGGCTTTGGTCCTTTTCCGGCCAATAACCTGCTGGAAGTAAGAAAGCT
Organism: Chitinophagaceae bacterium; assembly: GCA_036275415.1. Lineage (GTDB taxonomy): Bacteria > Bacteroidota > Bacteroidia > Chitinophagales > Chitinophagaceae > JJ008. The sequence continues at coordinate 2,003 of DASUDW010000279.1, forward strand.
CGGGCCCAACATGTATATCCATGCCCGCAATTTTTCCAGGTCACCCAAAGAAACAGAATTTGAGTTTTTCCTGATGGATGTAACCGGTCCCGGCGTTTACCGGTTGAACAGCACCTCTTCCTATCCTACACAGGCTGTCAGTTATGGCTATTATGTAAAAAGGAACCTGACACCCACCAATGAATTCATGACCTCCGCTACACATACCGGTACAGTTACCATTACTAAACTGGATACCGTTAATTTCATCGTGTCCGGTACGTTTCAATTTACTGCTTCAGATATTTTTGGTGCAGACCCGCCCATTACCGTTAGTGAAGGAAGATTTGATATTGATTTTTGATACTACTGCTGTCATGCTTCGACTGCCTCCCGCCACAGCGGGCAGGCAGGGTGACAGAAGCTCTCTTATCAGAAAAGAATTCGTATACCCGCATTCATCGTAGCTGTCAGCGGGGCATTATCATTTACAAAAAGATATTTGCTGGGATAATCA
>DASUDW010000280.1:0-2590 GCA_036275415.1 Chitinophagaceae bacterium
TATGGACCGACAATAAAATTGTTGAAGCCGCTAAGAGGACACTCGAAAACTTTAAAAAGATCCTCGACAAAAAAGACCTGCTGCTCATCAGCGTTGCCTACCCCGAAGAAAACTTACTGATGGGTGATAATATCCGGCAGGCAGAAGCGGCCTTGTTATGGGTAAAAAATAAGGCAGCCCCCGAAATGGGCATCACGGTTAGGAAAATATTCCTGGCCGGTCACTCACAGGGAGGCTATCTCGTTACCCGCCTCAACACCCTGCACCCCACAGACGGGGTAATAGCCAATGCCCCCGGGCCCCTGAACCTGGTTTACCGCTGCCAGCTCGAAGAGAACGGCAAAGTGCCCGCATCGGCCACCTGTACTATGCTAAAAGACCAATACGGAAATACCAGCACCCACTCCGCCGCTTATCATGAACGGTCCCTGCTGAACTTTACCGGCGGCTTTAAAGCAGACATCCTTTTTGTACAGGGAATGGATGACGCTCCCATTCAACTACATTCATGGCCGCTGTTCAAAGAAAAAGTATTGGCCTGCACCGATTGTAAAGAAACCCGGTTTCTCGAACTAAAGGGTTTTAGACATGAAGCCTTGTTTAACAGCCCGGAAGCCAAAAAGGCGTTCAACGAGTTTATCAACAGCCGGCGGTAGAAATTGTAAGTATGACAATGATGTAAAATCCAAAACTTATATTAACCTCAGGTTATCATGAACGGGCATTACTTATGAGTGCATACCATCATTTCATAGTGACTCTTTCCTATATTTTTCAAATTTAACCAGTTTACTTCCCCTCCCGGGAGGGGCGAAAGAATCTTCTTTTAGATTACCCTGCAAAGGGGGTGGGTGGAAATGTGGAATTTCAATGAAACTTGCCTGAGACCCGGATAACATTAAATATTTGCATTTCTTATCTTTACCCAGATAAACAAAAAAATAAAATGTCCTCTTCAGCTAATTTAATGCTGCCCTTACAGTTCAACCAATTAATTGACCTTGTAAAAAAACTTCCTCAAAAAGAAAAGATGAAGTTGATGAATGTATTGGAAGAAAGCAGCCCCGATGCTATTCCGGCATGGCAAAAAAAAGAAGTCCGGAAACGTATCAAAAAATATGAGAAACATCCGGAATTGCTGGTTGACGAAAAAACAGCTTTAAAAATTATTAAAGCCATGTAATGCCCCGGTTTAAATTGGTATTCGCCCCCGAATCGTTATTGGAGATTGAAAGAATCATATCATTTTATAATGATGCCAGCGACGGTCTTGGCAATCGGTTTAGAAAAAATCTCCTGGCAGAATTGGCCAATATTAAAAGAAATCCATTCACCCGATCCTTCCGGTACGATAATGTTCGCTTCGCAGTAGTTAAAAAATTCCCTTATGCAGCACATTATACAGTGGATGATAAAAGCAGCACCATTAAAATACAGGCTGTTTTAGGATTTTCCCAGGATTCTGAATCGAACTGGAAAACCAGGTTTTGATTCCAGCTACTATGTAATACTTTCAGTTTTATAACTGGCTACTATATTCCTAGTTTATAAATTATTAACAAATCCCCGCTTATCTTTTCCTTCATTGGTTTAACCCGATTCGCCCTTTTGCCCTATATTAGCAAACTGCCCCGCGGGGCATTTTTATTAAAAAGTCATCACCATGCGGATATCGATTTTGCTGGCTGTTCTTTTAACGACCCTTAATCTTGCAGCACAGCCACCCTACGTACCCCTGTATTCCCTGGAAAATGTGGTATTGCCCGAAAGCATGAACAAGCAGGTTTGCATCTCCGGTATGAAATACCTGGACGGCAAATTGTATTTCGCTTCAGAAAGGTGCCCGGTCATTTTTGCCTATGACCCGGAAAGCAAAACGGTTGCCGGCAGTATCAACCTGAATGTGCCGCAGGTGTTCGAAATGGAAGGATTGACTTCTTACAAAAACAAATTATACCTCGTTTCTGAAAACACCGTTGCCGTGTATGAAGTGGACATCCACAACGGGGCTATCCGCACCCTCGAAACATCGGTGCCGCTGCCGCCCAAATCAAAAAGCGGTGATGGCATGGAAGGCATTGCCGCCAACGAAACCAACAACAAGTTTTACCTGCTGCGGGAACGTAACGAGGACATGACCTTTTCACAGATCTGGACATTCAGCATCGAACCCGGCAGCGAAGACAACAGCTTCAGCCTGAAATATGAGTCCATGATCGAATTGCCCCTGCTGAACCCGCAATGGCGTTATTCGGATATCTGTTATGACAAGGAAAACGACCGCCTGCTCTGCCTGAAGTCTTACTCCAAGGGTAAGTTGCGCCAGCAGTTCATTGAATCACTCGACATTGACAAGAACGGCAACCTGCAAAAAGAATCGCTGAAAAATGTACCGGTAGACCGTTTTTCTGAAATATCCAACGAATACAAAGACCAGGCCTACAGCATGAACCTGGAAGGTATTACAGTAGACAAGGACGGCACCATTTGGGTGATCAGCGATAACACTTCCGGAAAAGCTATGTGTGATATGATGGCCAAAGAGAAAACCATACTGCTGCAACTGAGAAAAAAATAGGCGCCTACAAGA
>DASUDW010000281.1:0-15130 GCA_036275415.1 Chitinophagaceae bacterium
GCTTTTATGCTGTTCCCGTATCCGGCAGAAAGAATGACAACTGTCAGAGATGCCGGTTTGTTTTTCCGGGTAAATGCGTTGAATGATATTGTAGAGCGATTACAAACAAGGGCAAAGATCATTGAACTGACAGAGGAGCCTTTCAGTAACAAAAGAGAAGTAGTGTTTGAAGACCTGAATGGCTTCCGGATTACCATGACGGCCAATAAATGCTAGAAACGTAATGATACTTTTTATTCCGGCGTTTGCAGTTTGTTGGTTGTTGTTCGGTGCAGGCGCCCAACAACAACATCAGCTGCAGGAAAGAAAAGAGATTCAACTGGTGCAGGAATTATACCGCCTCCGCAATGAACACAAAGCTGATTCGGCAGAACAGTTTTTTGCTGACACAGTAAAGGTGTACATGAAATACCTGCGGAATGTGCCAAAGAAAAGAGTCACGGAAAGTGACAGGCAATTCTGGAAAACCCACCCAAAGAATAAGTTTGAAATTACAGGGCCTATTAAGGTTATTGACGGGAAGGGTACTTCAACGGCTATTTTTACCGGGAAAGAATATTTAGATGGAATAAATTACCAGAACGAACAAATTGAGATTGTATTTAACAGGTATAAGAAAATTATTTCTTTTCGTGGCTTCAGTATAAAGAAAACAAATTGATGCCTATTGTTGGCAGTGATCATCAGTCTGCGTATTGTACCAATGATGCTTTAAACGCCAGGTATTGTTTTTTATACTTATCAAAAGCTGACTGGTTTTTGTATTTAATACCAATCACCCGGTTGGTGTTGGACAAGTTATCTGTTTTTTCCTCGTAACTGCGGGTGTAACTTCCGTTGTTGGCGGTGATGGTCCACCACCTGATAGTGATGTTATCGGAGGTTTCCGTTTTGGTACTGGTGATTTTTTCCGTTGTTTTTAATGCTATATCTGTAGCCTTTCCGCTCCATTGGGGCGAAAAAACATAGAACTCAACCTGTTTGTCCGGTGATGTAAAAAAGGCGCTTTCATAACCATTGGCATTGGTGGCCGATTTTAATGAAGGTTTTACTGTAAATGTGGAAGGATATTTAATATCAAACCAGGCTCCGCTGTAAGTTTTGGTTTGGCCCTGTAGGGCAATAGCAGATATTGTAACTGATATGAACAGGATAAACTTTTTCATACCTTATTTTTTTTGAAGTAATTCATTAAAATAAAGAGCTAAAATTACTTTCTTAAGTTCAAAGGTATGCTTATAATGATAATTGTGTTTTACAGTATTGCAGCTTTTTTCTTTAAGAATAAAATGGCTTCGGATATTAATAAGATGAAATCAGCTTCCGGATATTTATGTCCTTGATATTTTTTTGCAATAATTTTATTCTTGAAAAATTAAGATCAGCAATTTGGGGTATCAGATAATTTCCATGTGCCACATTGCAGATAAGTATCAGGATAAAAAATACATTTTTAAATTTCCCCTGTTTTTCACTTCAATTTCTCCCCTGTATTCACAAATAAATTCGTCTTTAATCTGATGATAGGTAGTTTCAGAGATGTTTATTCTGCCAGGTTCTGATTTAGATTCCATCCGGGAGGCAATATTCACCGTATCGCCCCATATATCATACTGAAATTTTTTTATTCCCACTATCCCTGCCACTACAGGTCCTGTATGAATGCCGATTCTTACATCAAAGTGACTAAGGCCATCTGAGGCATATAATACAGATTTAACCAGTGATATCATTTCTCGGGCAGCCATAATAACATTTCTGGCATGTGCGGGGTTAGGTGTTGGCAGGCCGCAGGCACACATATAGGAATCGCCAATTGTTTTTATTTTTTCAAGTCCATGCCTGGTGGTAATTTCATCAAATTCTTTAAAATAAAAATCTATACTTTTTACCAGTTGCTCAGGATCTGTATGTTCGGCATATTTGGAGAAAGCAACAAAATCGGTAAACAGCACAGTTACTTCATCAAATTTTACGGCCTCTACTTTGCCATTAAGTTTTAATTCTTTGGCTGTTTCTGCCGGAAGTATATTCAATAAAAGATTTTCTGATCGTTTCTTTTCCCTTGAAATGGTTCTGTAATACCAATACAAAGTGCCCAGTAAGATTATTCCTAAACCCAGTATAATAAACAGTGAATAAAGTATAATACGTTGATTTTTTCTTTGCTGGTTAAGCAGGTCCACTTCTACCTGTTTCTGAGAAACTTCATAATCAGTTCGCAGATCGGCCATATTCTGTACAGATTTTATGTCGTTAACACTGTCTCTGTATGTAATATGATCTTTATAATATTTAAACGATTCTGCCGGTTTCCCGGCTTTTTCATACAATATTGATAGTTTAAGGTTAGCATTACTGATTTGCTCTTTTAGCCCATATTGTTTTGCAAGGTTTAAACTTTTCAGCGCATAATTATGCGCTGTTTTGTTATCGCCCTTCGCAATATAAATATCACACATGGAAATAAGATAAACACAAATGGGATAATAATCTTCCGCCTCTTCTAATAACCTGGTCGCTTCATTAATATTTTTTTCAGCGAGGCCACTTTGGCCTATATTGGCATAAACCATTCCCATATTTCCCAGGCTGTATGCTTTTCCTATCTGGTAGTTTACTTTTTCAAATATTGACATCGATTCCCTGAAATATAAAAGGGCGGAGTCATAGTTTCCGTAATTAAGAAATTCATCTCCGGCATTGGAAATTGAAGAGGCAAGTGCTATCGAATCTTTTGACTTTCGTAACGTAGCTATTGCTTTGTGATAATAAAGCATAGCATTTTGATGATTGTTGGATACTGAATAAATATCAGCGATGGTATTATAGGTAGAACCTTCTCCTCTAATATAATCGGCAGCCCTTGCTGCTTCGACGCTTTTAAAATAAGCTTCCAGCGCTTCATCCAGATCACCCAGCAATCTTTTCTTATTTCCCTTTTGTATATAGCCCCTGTGCAGGTATAAATTATTGCCGAGTTTTTTTGATAAGGCAATTAGTTCTTCTGCATAGTGAAGGGCAATATGCAGGTCTTTTAGTTCATTGAAGGCAATATTTCTCAGGATTTCCAGTTTGCTTGTGTCAGCCAGGATATTATGCTCATAAATATTCTTGAGGCTGTCTGCAATTTTCTGATTCTGGCTCAAACAGTTTTGAGCAACAAAAAACAGAAAGCCCATCAGTAAACTATAGGCTTTCTGTTTCATAGACATTATAATCTGCTATTAGGGATTTACCTGAATTTTTGGATCATAACAAGGGGGGACCGCTCCGCTAGGAGTTTGCCAGCAAATAGTATAATTTTCTAAAGAACCCCTGGCAATATTTGGATTGATAGTCCCTTTCCAGTTGTTTGAACCGCCAACTTTTGACGGATCGTCACTAAATACATCTGTAGAATTTGGATCATCTGAAATCGCTGTAATTTGACCAACTCCTGAATTATTTCCAATCATCCAGGTTACTGTATCTCCCGGATCTACATCCGTTTGTCCCCTGTCGGATAATGTGAGAATCCCTGTAATCGGATCTCCGTATGTGATGGTAATGTTGTGATTTTGAGGCATGTTTTTAAGTTTTAATGGTTAAAAAAATCCTGATTTTATTCAGGTATAAAGGGAAATTCTTCAAAAAAATATAATATTCCGGGCCAGGGGCTAATATTCAATTGGATAAGTATTAAATAAATGAAGAATTCAAGAGGGCAATGGTATTACTTAGCAACTGTATTATTTAAATGTACAATTATTGCTCAATAAAATCATCCCTGGAAAAAAATATTTTCCAGGGATGATAAGCTGCAATATTATTCAGCCACCAATATTTAATTGGAATCTATTTAAAAACTAATAAGGAAATGTCCTCTTTTCTATGCTTCACCACAAACCACCCCGTCGCCACCACTGATAAAATAAAATACCCCACCAACACAAGCTTCAAATCCATCCACTGACTAATGCCGAACCAGTCGTTCTGGTCATATAAGAAATAAATAGCAAGGCCGCTGCGCAGTATTTCCCACACAAGGGCATAGCGGTTGCGGTCCATCAGTTCGGTCAGTGCATAAACTGATAAGAAAACAAATGCGCCGTACCAGTAAATATAACTGCTGTCCATGCTGTTGATATAGGCAATCTGTCCAAACAGGTAACTGATGAAAAGCAGGATCAAGGCCAGTTGCACCCAGCACCAGGCATTAAATAGCGGTGAAGTTTTGGTATCATATTTTTCAAAGTGGTACACATCTTCGATCTTGTACACCGGGTATTTCTCCGCCACATCTTCCGGCCTGTACCCGGTAGGTTTGAACCAGAGGGTGAATTTGTCCACCCAGTTATTAGTTCGCCACGCATCTTTGAGCATAAGCCAGAGGTGCTGGAAATTTATTTTAATCGGGTTCCAGGTACGGGCCGGGCGGGTAATACCGTAAACAGGCGGTACCTCTTTGAGTTCTTCCTGGAAGGTGCCAAAGAGTTTATCCCAAACAATAAAAATCTGTGATAGGTTCTTATCCATGTACTCCTTGTTTACCGCATGGTGTACACGGTGATGGCTGGGGGTGACGAGTATTTTTTCCAAAAAACCCATGCGGTTGATGTGCCGGGTGTGGTACCAGAACTGGGCAAATAACTGCAGCGGGCCCACGATATTGATCACTTCTTCCGGTATGCCGAGCACAGCAGCAGGCAGCAGCAATACCGTAAACAGGTTGAAGAAGGATGAAATGCTTTGCCGCAAGGCACAGGCTAAATTGAACTCTTCGCTGCTGTGATGGATGACATGCAGGTTCCAGAACAGGTTTATCTTATGGCTCCAGCGGTGCACCCAGTAACCGTTGAAATCAATGATGATAAAAGTGAGAATGTAAACGATCAATTTGTTCTCAATAGTGGTGACGGCCAGGTGTTCGAGCATAAAAGGATAGATGCTGATGGCGATGGCAAGGCCGAGCACATCTTTGGTAACGTTGGTAACACCGCTGCTGAGGGAGGAGATCATGTCCATATTGCGGACGGTGTCAAAACCTTTGCGCCAGCCATACCATTTTTCAAAAAGTACCAAAATGAGAAAGGCGGGCATGGCAATCAATAGTATCTTTCCGTAAGTTTCCATTGAGGCTAAGGTACAAAAGAAAGGAAAACCACAGAGACACGAAGACAGAGAGATTCACGGTGTTCTCAGTGTTGCCCTGTGCCGCTGTGCCTCCGTGGTTCCCAAAGTACAAGTAAATATCAATGAGGCATATTTTTAATTGTATTGATGCACATACCTGCGGTAACCCCGTTCGCCTGGTGAAAGAAGGCGGGCCTGTATTGCAGGGAAGAAACATGAGTGAAAAGCGGCAGCATTTCATACGGGAGTATGATTGGATACGTACCGGGCTGATGTTTGAACCGAGGGGGCATGATATGATGAGCGGCAGTATCCTCTACCCGCCGAATGACCCGGAAAATGATGTGGCTGTTTTATTCATTGAAACAAGCGGTTGTTTACCGATGTGCGGACATGGCACAATCGGAACGATCACTATTGCGATTGAAGAAGGACTGATAAACCCCAAGAACCCAGGAACTGTAAAACTTGAAACTCCCGCAGGATTGGTAAATGTTCAATATTCAATGATCAATGATAAATGTTCAAGTGTAAAGTTGACCAATGTACCTGCGTTTTTGCATTCATCAGAACTGACGGCTGATTGTCCTGACCTGGGTGAGCTGGTGATTGATGTGGCCTATGGGGGTAATTTTTATGCCATCGTAGATGTGCAGCCCAATTTCAAAGGACTGGAGCATTACAGCGCCGATAAATTAATTGCCTGGGCCAGGGAGCTGAGAAAAAATATCAATGCGAAGTATGAGTTTGTACACCCGGAAGATGCAACGATTCGTGGCTGCAGTCATATACTGTGGACAGGAGCCGTAATAGATAAATCTTCCACAGCCAGAAATGCAGTCTTCTACGGAGAAAAAGCCATTGACCGCAGTCCCTGTGGTACAGGTACCAGTGCCCGGATGGCGCAGTGGTATGCCAAAGGAAAACTGAAGAAAGGAGATACGTTCATTCATGAAAGTATTATCGGCAGCAAATTCACCGGAAGGATTGAAGAGGAATTAACTTTATACGGCAAACCGGGCATCCGCCCCAGTGTGGAAGGCTGGGCGAAAATTTATGGTTACAATAAAATCTGGATAGATAAAGAAGATGATCCGTATGCGTATGGATTCCAGGTGATATAATTTAATTTTTTTCCATGTACCGATTCAAACTGTATATTTTCTTCCTGCTTATTTCAATATCGGTTTGCCGGGCACAATATCCTTTCAATAATCCTTCATTACCCATTGATAAAAGAGTGAATGATTTGCTCGATAGGCTGACAACGGATGAGAAGATCAGCTTGTTGCTGTATAATAGTCCGGGAGTAGAGAGGTTGGATATTCCGGCTTACAACTGGTGGAATGAGGCCTTGCATGGAGTTGGCCGTGCAGGCAGGGCCACGGTGTTTCCACAGGCAATTGGTATGGCCGCCACATTCAATGATGCCTTGTTGCAACAGGTGGGTAATGTCATTAGTAATGAAGCAAGGGCCAAGTATAATATGGCGGTTAAGAATAATAACCGGGGCCAATACCTCGGACTGACTTTCTGGTCACCCAATATCAACATCTTCCGGGATCCCCGCTGGGGTCGTGGCCATGAAACTTATGGAGAAGATCCCTTACTAACCAGCCGCATGGGAACTGCTTTTGTAAAAGGGATGCAGGGAGATAATCCCCGCTATTATAAAACAGTGGCTTGTGCCAAACATTTTGCTGTACACAGCGGCCCGGAACATTCACGGCATTCCTTCAATGCGGTGGTCAGTGATAATGACCTGCATAATACCTACCTGCCTGCTTTCAAGAAATTAGTAACGGATGCCAAAGTGGGAGGGGTAATGTGTGCATACAATCGGTTAGACAGTTTGCCCTGTTGCGGCAGTCCATTTTTGCTGCAGGATCTGTTGCGTAAAGAATGGGGATTCAAGGGGTACCTGGTAACAGACTGCTGGGCATTGGATGATATTTTTCGTTATCACCAATACGTAAAGACACCGGAGGAAGCTGCTGCCATTGCCATTAAAAACGGGGTGAATGTAGAATGTGGCAATACACTCAGCACTTTACAGAATGCAATAAAGCAGGGCTTGCTGACGGAAACAGATATTGATGCTTCTCTTTATGTCAACCTGGAAGTACTGATGAAACTTGGCTGGTTTGATAAACAGGATAAAACACCTTACGCCCAATTAGGAGAAAAGGATATCAACAACGATGCCGGCCGGCAGCTTGCCCGCAAAACTGCGGCACAATCCATGGTGCTGCTGAAAAACAGTAATAACACGTTACCGCTTTCCAAAAGCCTGCAACGCATTTTGGTAACAGGACCGAATGCAGATGATATCAATGCGTTGCTGGCCAATTATAATGGGAATTCAGGCAATATGGTTACCGTGCTGGAGGGAATTACCAATGCGGTGAGTTCGTCTACCGTTATCTATCATAACCGGGGTTGTGATCTTACAGATACGGTATTACAGCAGGTACATTGGATGACAGGTGAAGCGGATGCTGTGGTGGCAGTTATGGGATTATCGCCATTGCTGGAAGGAGAAAATGGGGATGCTTATTTATCACAGGCAGGTGGTGATAAGAATGATATTTCCTTTCCGTATGCACAACTGAAGTACCTGCAGAAACTGAAAGAGAAGACAAAGAAACCACTTGTGGTAGTATTAATGGCCGGCTCTGCCATTGAGCTCAGCCAGGTAGAAACAATGGCTGATGCAGTATTACTGGCATGGTATCCCGGCGAGGAGGGAGGCAATGCCGTTGCAGATATATTGTTTGGAAAAATAAATCCGGCAGGAAGATTACCCGTTACATTTTACCAGTCAAACAATGACCTTCCTGCGTTTGAAGATTATTCAATGAAGGGAAGAACCTACCGGTATTTTGGTGGTGAAGTGCAGCATCCTTTTGGCTTCGGTTTAAGTTATACCCGCTTTAGTTATAGCGGACTGAAAGTACTCACCGAAAAGAATGGTTTCTCCTTTCAGCTAGATGTGCAAAACACGGGTAAGTATGCAGGTGATGAAGTGGTGCAATTATATATTCGCCGGTTGCATACAGGCGACTTTGAACCGCTGAAGGAATTAAAAGACTTTAAGAGAGTGAGTCTGGCAAAAGGGGAGACAAAGAAAGTAAATCTGCATTTGAACCGGCAGGATATGGCCTGGTATAATGATTCAATAAAAAAATGGATTGTACACCCGGGTGAGTATGAGATATTGATCGGTGGTTCTTCTGAAGACAAAAAATTAGTTCATCGCTTAATAATTAAGTGAGATTGAAAAAAATAACATCGATATTAATATTGACTGTGTCTGTACTGGTAGCAGGCTGCGGGCTGCTGAAAAAAGATAATGCTTCGCCGAAGGATAAAAATTTACCAGAGCTCTTTTTAGTTGTATTGGGTATTGCGCAGGATGCCGGTTACCCGCAGGCAGGCTGTGAAAAAGCATGTTGTGCAGCTTATTATACCGGCAAAGAAGAAAAAAAGCTGGTGAACTGCCTGGCCCTGGTAGACAAAAAGAACCAACAATACTGGTTAATCGAGGCTACACCGGATATGGCCCTGCAATTAAAAAATCTTCAGGATTATTTACCTGCTGCGGATTATTCACCGGATGGAATTTTCATTTCCCATGCCCATATCGGCCATTACACCGGCCTGATGCAACTGGGGAGGGAGGCCATGGGAGCAAAAGACATTCCCGTTTGGGTGATGCCCCGTATGGATTCATTCATCCGCAATAACGGCCCCTGGAGCCAGTTAGTCAGGTTGAATAATATCCGGTTACAGTCATTGCGGGATGATAGTACGGTTGTGCTGAACAGTTCGCTTACAATAAAACCGTTCAAAGTGCCGCACCGGGATGAGTATTCAGAAACGGTGGGTTTTGTTATTCAAAGCGATAAAAAGAAACTGTTGTTTATTCCCGATATTGACAAGTGGGAAAAGTGGGAGAGGGATATTGCAGCACAAATCAGGCAGATGGATGTTGCTTTGCTCGATGGTACATTTTATAAAAACGGAGAACTGCCCGGCAGGGACATGAAAGAAGTACCGCACCCGTTTGTTGAGGAGAGCCTGCAAAAATTTTCTGCCTTGTCTTCGGCGGATAAATCAAAAGTTGTATTCATTCATTTGAATCATACCAATCCGTTGTTGAAGAAAAAGTCTGCGGAGAAGGAAAAACTGAGAAAAGAGGGATTTGCCGTAGCCGAAGAGGGTATGATCATAGCATTATAAAGTTATACACTGTTTATGAAAGCGATTGTAATTGGCGGAGGTATCATTGGTTTAAGCGCTGCTTTCTATTTGCGGAAATCAGGCTGGGATGTTACTGTCTTAGATAAAGGTGACTTCTCCGATAACTGCTCGTATGGTAATGCAGGATATATTTGTCCCAGTCACTTTATCCCCTTAGCCACACCGGGCATTGTGAAGCAGGGTTTTAAATGGATGTGGAATTCCAAAAGTCCGTTTTATGTTCAGCCGGGGCTTGACTGGAACCTCATCAGCTGGGGTTTAAAATTTATGCGCAGTGCCACCAAGGAAAAAGTGGAGCAGGCTGCTGTCCCCCTCAGGGATATTGCGTTGTTCAGCCAGCAGGAATATGAAGCATGGACAAAATTGCCCGGGTTTGACTTTGCCTATGAACACAAAGGGATGCTGGAAATTTTTCAGACCGAAGAAGCGGCTGGTCATGCATTGCATACCATGGAAAAAGCCCATGAACTTGGCTTAAGTGATACAATACTTCTTAATAAGGAGGAGCTTGACAAACTGGAACCACAAACAAAGATCAATGCCCTTGGTGCTTTATTCTTTAAATGCGATGCACATTGTTATCCCAACAAACTGATGAGTGATTTAATCGCCTGCCTGCAATCGTCCGGAGTGCAGCTGCTGAGTGGTTATGAAGTGAAAGGTTTTGAAACCGTTGCAGGAAAAATCAATAAAGTAATTACGGCAAAAGGTACTTTAACAGCGGATGAAATAGTAATGGCCACCGGCTCATGGGGTAGAGATACAGCCAGGCTATTAGGAATAAATATTCCGCTAATGCCGGGCAGGGGTTATTCAGTTACAATGGAAGATTCACCCTACCGGATCAATTACCCATCCGTGCTGGTGGAGGGAAGGGTAGCGCTGACTCCGATGGATGGAAATAAGATCCGTTTTGGCGGAACGATGGAGATCACTTCGCACAAAACACCGATGCGAATGAACCGGGTACAGGGTATATTAGATGCAGTGAAGCGTTATTATCCGGCGTTTGCTGTACCGCTGCCTCCCAAAGAAAAAGTATGGTATGGCTACCGGCCCTGTTCAGCAGACGGGTTGCCGTATATCGGGAGAGTGAAGAAATACCACAACCTCACCATTGCAACCGGGCATGCGATGCTGGGCCTGAGTTTGGGAGCAGGAACCGGAAAATTAGTGGATGAAATTGTCAGCCGTTCAGCGCTGAGTATGGATATTAAGCCGTTTGCAGTTGAAAGGTTTTCTTAAAATGACCATCGGCAGTCAATAACATTTCAATCATTCCGATCTGTGGGTTACTTTTACAGTCTCGTATGAATTGTACTGCTACCCGTTTGCCATACCGCCAGACCAGCGCTTTTTCAAAAATTGCATTGGATTATATTGATCAGGCCGATACATTAAGACCTTTCTTTTTGCACCCGCCTTCTTTGCAGGGCATTACAAAAGCAATTGAAGAAAGAAAAAACTATAAAACCAACAGGGAGATCCTGGTGCAGGAACTAAAGGCCCGTTATGAAAATGTCGGTACTTCGGAAAAAACAAGGGCAAACATTGAACTCCTTTTAAGCCCCGATACATTTACAGTCACTACCGCCCATCAAAACAATCTATTTACCGGACCGTTATATTTCATTTATAAGATCATTCATGCCATTAAACTTGCCGATTGGCTGAAGGAAAGCCTTCCTGAATACAACTTTGTTCCCTTGTTTTATATTGGCTCAGAAGATGCAGACCTTGAAGAACTGAACCATATATATATCAGTGGCGAAAAACTGACCTGGCATACCCAACAAACCGGTGCAGTAGGCCGCATGAAGACCGATAAAGAACTGCTGCAACTGATCTCCGCTATGGAAGGACAGTTACTGGTTTTGCCCCATGGTAAAGAACTGGTCACTGCATTAAAAGAAAACTACCGGGAAGGTGTCAGCATTGCAGAAGCTACATTTGGTTTTGTCAATTTTCTTTTTGCTGAATTCGGATTGGTAATACTGCAGCCGGATAATGCCCGGTTGAAAAAACAAATGGCTGCCATCTTCCGGGATGACTTGTTGCACCAGTCATCTTCACCGATGGTGGAAAAAGCTGATGATGCCTTGCAAAAGGCAGGCTATAAAGTGCAGGCACATCCCAGGGAGATTAATTTGTTTTATTTATCTGAAGGTATCCGCAACCGGATTGAAAAAAAGAACGGGGGATACCGGGTGGTAGATACTTCTTTATTCTTTACAGCAGAAGAACTGCTGAAAGAACTGGACGATCATCCGGAAAGGTTCAGCCCGAATGTTATACTGCGTGGGTTGTATGAAGAAACAATTTTACCCAATATCGTTTTTATCGGTGGCGGCGGAGAAATGGCTTACTGGATGCAATTAAAAGGGCTCTTTGATTTTTATAAAGTGCCTTATCCGGTGTTGGTGTTACGAAATTCATTTTTATTGCTCGAACGAAGATGGCAGGAATCAGTCGCCAGAAGCGGCCTTGTAATCGAAGATTTCTTTTTACCTGAACAGGCACTGCTTAATAAAGTGGTGCTGCGGGAAAGCCCCCATGCACTAAAGATTACCGGCGCCATGGATGAAATGCATGCTTTGTACGATGCATTATTAAAGCAGGTGGCGGCCATTGATGTTACGTTGGAAAAACATGTGGAAGCCTTACGCACAAAAGCTATCTGCCGCTTGCAGGAACTGGAAAAGAAAATGCTACGGGCTGAAAAAAGAAAATATGCTGACCGGCAGCGTCAATTGCATAGCATCAGGTCCGTCCTGTTCCCCGGCAATGGTTTACAGGAAAGAACAGATAACATTTGCTACTACTATGCAAAATGGGGGAGGGATTTTCTGAAGTCCCTCTATCAACATTCCTTATGCCTGGAGCAGGAGTTTGTGATCCTGTCCGAAACCGGGCAATAGATTTTATTTTCATTTATCGTTTCCGTAAGTAAAGACTTACCGTAAAGGCGTTTTTCTTTAACGAAGAAAGTGCATTGGCATAAGCGGTATTACTATTGGTGTCTTTCCAGTCAGATAAGCCTGCACTATACTTCAATTCAGGAGATAAAACTATACCTGATTTAAGCAAATTAAAATCCACACCCAGGCCACCATCTCCCAGGAACAATGCTTTCTTAACCGGTAACAAAGCGGAAGAAGAACTGTTCTGGCTCAACAGGTAATTGAAGGAGGGGCCGAGGGCAATATAAGGTGCAATGTTCCGGGATGTCAATCGTATTATCAGCGGAAGGGCAATAGTAACAGCGGTACCTTTTACCGCTACTGTTTGTATAACCGCCGGCTCACCCGTTGCGGATCTTCTGATAAAGTCAATATCGGTATTTTCAACATTCACCGTTACGGCCGGGCGGATGGATATCGTATTACCCAGGCTAACCTGGCAAATAACGCCCAGGTTGCCACCGGGGGCCGTATTGGCATCTACTGCAATAAAACCACTGTTGACATTTCCTGAAAAAGCAGGATTTGACCGGTTCAATCCGCCTCCCAGTGTAAATCCGAAACGGGCCTTTTTAAGCGGTGAATTACTGGTTGATTTTTTGGCGGGGTCCTTGGTGTTGCTGCTGATAGCTTTCTGTACCAGGGCCAGTGTGGTTAAGGCACATGTCCATTTCGGGGCTGTCCTGGCTGCTTTATCGGCATAAAATAATGCACTGTCAGTTTTATTATTAGCAAGGTGGAGCAGGGCCAGTTTATTTTGTATATAAGCTCCATTCGGATCGATCTTCAATGCAGCATAAGCATTTTGAAAAGCCATCTCTTCATTGTTCGATTTCAGCAAATACATCCTGCCCAGCAGGGCATTGGCAAAATCAGGATCGTCTTCTCTTACCAGGCTGATTGCTTTCCAGAGACGTTCCCCTGCTTCGTAGTTTTCTTTTTTCTCTTTTGCTGAAGGTTCATCGGTACATTCGAGATAGCGGTTTACCCTTTGCTGTGCATCGTTGATGAATTCGGCTGCCAATGTTGATTGGGCATCCAGTGTGTAAGGATTGCCCTTATAATTTTTATCCAATTGCTGGTAATAAAATTCGGCGGATGCATTACCGGTTAGTTTCTTTTCCCGGATGGCATTATTAAAGAGCTGATAGGTTTCGAGCAAGGTAGTATCTGCATAGTAAAAATTAGTTGAAAGTTGCGACCAACCCTCAAATGAATCACCCGCCTTGCTTTGTTTTTTCTGTTGCAGCCATTTTTGCAGCCATGCGGCATCAACCTGGCTTATAATATTTTCATTGTTCGCTTCACAGCAGAAATAGGGCTGTTGTGTTTTTTTAAATCGCTGACGTGCCACCGATGGAACATTCTTCTCTACATAATTCCTTATTTCGGTTAACGTAACCTTATTATCAGGCTTGCCTTCCGAATCTGCCACACCGGTAAGCCCGTCAACCAGGTACCAGGTAAACAGGCCATGCCCGTTGCCGATGGAAGCATCTTCCAGCGATTCTTGTCCGGCAGCTGTTGCCAGCATCATGATTTCACCTACTTTCTTTTCCGTAACCGCAGTATTCAAAAAACTCAGGCCTTCTGCGCCGCCCGGTAATTCATTGGAACGGCAGGCATCCATGACAAAGAAAACTTCCACACCTTTTGCTGTTTCAGCCGCTATCTTTTTCTTCAGGTTATACAATTGTATAGCGCCGCCAACCAGGTAATTGTTCTTATCACCGGCAGGATTGCAATCATAACCTAAAAAGAAATACTGGTCCTCATCTATGGCATCGCCGTGCCCGGCAAGGTAGATGAACAGCCTGTCACCTTTCTGCAGTTGTTTATACCGCAGCCATTGAAATCCTTTTGTCCAGAAATTAGCACTCAATGCCTGGTTATTCAGCAGGCAGAAAATATTATCCTCTTTCAGGCTTCCGCCACCGGGTGATTGCAGAAAGTCACGGAACAATTCCGCATCTTTATCTGCATAGGTAAGGGGCCGTACATATTTGTAGTTGGAAATACCCATGATGATCGCAAAGGTTTGCGGCCCGGATACGGAAGGATCCCGGGGTTTCAGGGGTGTTTGACTGAAGCCTTTTTCTTGTAATGCCAATAAAAAAAGTGTTACACCTGTAATAAGCAGAATTTTTTTCATAATCGGGCCCGTTTTGGTGAAGGCTAATCTTTCAGAAAAATACTCATTTTTCCCGAGGCGGCTAATCCTTTTGGATAATTACTTTGAAGAGGGTGCTGCTCCCGTTATCATTATCGGCAGCCAGCACCAGGTGAAGAAAGTCGGTGGTTTCTTTAGTAATACACACCGATTCAATCTTTTGGCCTTTGAACCGCGGGTCGATTGTTTCCAGGTCAATTATTTTGTCGGGGTTAACCGCTTTCCATCTTCGCTTAGCGGAGAAATTGCTGATGAACCAGAGATAACTTTTACCGATTGCTCCGTCATCAATAGCATTACGGGTATCCTCGGTAGAAACGGTGAGCAGCAACCGGTCGCTTTTGCCTGCATAAGCCAGGCCTGAAATGCCGCTGAATGTTGAGCTGTCCGTATTCGTACCCGCCAGCATTGTATGGATACTGCATAGGGATTGCTTTTCCCAAAATCTCTTATCGGTAATGATGAGATGATTTTTGCGATAACCCTTACTGCCCCTTGAAGAAAGTACAAAATGGCCCGGGATGGCCGTTGCACCTTCTATGTTAAGCTCATTTATCCCGCTTAATAGCAGTCGCTGGTAAAATGTATCAAGCCGTAAACTGTCTTTGGATTTTTTATTGGG
>DASUDW010000282.1:0-6136 GCA_036275415.1 Chitinophagaceae bacterium
CTATGATGAACTGGAAAATTTGCTTGACAGCATACCCGCAAGAAAGAAACTGATGTTCATCGATGCCTGCCACAGCGGTGAAGTGGATAAGGAAGAAGGGATTGCTATGCAGAAAATGGCTGATTCATTGGGGCTGAGTAAGGGAATTGACTTAGGCAATACTGCTGCTACAACTCAACAGGTAGGCTTGAAGAACAGCTTTGAACTGATGCAGTCGTTGTTTGTCAACGTGGGCAAGAGTACCGGCGCCACCATCATCTCTGCGGCTGCCGGCAACCAGTTTGCCCTGGAGAGGGGTGACCTGAAGAACGGCGTATTTACCTCCAGCCTGCTGGAAGCGATGAACAACTACCCGACGATAAAGATCAGTGAGTTGAAGAAGATCGTGGGTGAGAGAGTGGAGCAACTGACGAATGGTATGCAGAAACCCACTTCGAGGAATGAGAATATAGCGGTGGACTGGAGTTTGTGGTGAAGAAATAAATGAATGGCGAAGCTAATTTTATTATCTTATAGAAAAATTCATAATGCAGATACGTTCTGCATTTTTAGTAGCTGGTATTATGAAAAAATTTGCTGTATTACTTTCACTGTCGTTGGCCCTGTTTGAAATGGCCACTGCACAATATTACCTGAAAGAGGCGAGTGAACTGGGCAGGTTCCAGGCCCGCCATATACAATACTATCCTGATACAAAAGACTGGATCATGTCTGACGGGTATAATGTTTTTAAGGTCAACAAGGAATTCACCGATGCCAAATTGCTTTTCAATACCTATCCGGCCTACCAGTATGAAGTGGACAGGTTACCCAATAAGAATATATTTTGCCGGCATTTTGAACACCTGAAGCGGCCGCCATACGGATATCCTTCCAGGGATAAGCTACTTGATTCCAGCGCAGTGTATATCATCGGCGATTCGTTAAAAAAAATTAACTGGCTTAGTCCCTCAACATATTTAAAGATCAGGAAACTGAACAATGACGAGTCGGTAATTGGCTGGGGGGATAATGATTGTTATTTCTGGGGCAGTGATTCAGCTACGATCTGTAATAAAGGCCTCATTGAAATAGTGCGGAACAGCAATGACAACGACAGTCTGTATGCCTCCATCGAAACCAGGGGAAAGATCACCGCCTTTGAAATGTCGGCCGATGGAAAATATACCGTTGTGGGCATGAAAGATTCAGCCTGGTATTTTATTCCGAATGAACAACCGGAAAATTTTATCAGGATCCCGGTAACAGAAAAAAAACAAGTCTCCGCTTTTTATTTTGATGAGGAAAGAAAACAGGTATGGGCAGAAGAAGGTACCTGGTATAGCTTTGAATCGCTGATCCTTTATGATTATAGCAGCGGGGTACCCCAGAAAGTAAAACAGGTTTCAGCGAAAGAGCTGGGATTACAGTCAATCTCTGACCCCGGTTTTGCTTTTGACTTTAAAAAGCAACAACTCTATGTTAAATCAGGATTGAGCTTTTTAATATTGGTTGACCTGAATACAATGGCAGTCACACATGATTTTTTTAGCCAATTAGGAAGCTGGTCCATCAACAATATCAACGGGATTTATTTTAACAACGCCGACAATCACTTATACCTGTCAGCCCAAAAATATGACGCAGCCAATACCGGTGCAAACAATTACCTGTTCCGGGTTGAAACAGATACTATAAAGTATGTAGTGATTACGCCCAAAAACAGTTTAGACAAGAATCAGCTATATAGTACCGGCATGCAAACAGCCGTAAACCAAGTGCCTGTATCTTCTTATTATAACAATGGGAAGCTGTCAATAACCCCTAACGATCTTGCCTTACTGCCATTTGATGAATCTGAATACTTGTTATACCATATCCGCAGCGGTAACATGATCAAGTCGTTCCAGGCAAAAAATATTCAGTTTTTAAATATCAAAAGCCGGTTCAGGGAACAAAATACTGTTACCGTTTCACCCGATGGCAACTACTTGTTCGAATGGATGATCAAAGCCGGTATCGCATCGGGTATAGCGGATACGCTGCAAATGGCGATGACAAACATTGCTTCCGGGCTCATCAGGTACAATTCGATTTACCTGTCTCAGCTGGAAAGCCAACAGATCAAAGACTTCCGGTGGGATGAAGCGGGTAGACCTTTATTTGTTCAAATTGAGAATGGAACTTATCCCGCAGCAATCATCTCGGCATTTTACCTGGATAGTGCCCTGCAGGCTCATCAACTGGTTAAGTATGAACTGTCAAACCCGGATGTGCTATACGATGCATATATTATTCCGGGCACAAAAAATATTTTGGCAAAATCCGGAACAACTGGTGCCCAACGGGTAGAAAAATATAGCCTGCTGGTGCCAGGTAATAATGAACCAAAAGTTATTCTAAGCACCCCTGAATCAGTTGACATAAAACAAAACCGGAGCGGCTTCCTGCTGAGCTATAAAAAAGACAATAATTACCTGCTTGACTGGTATGATGTGAATGGCCTTTTAAAACACACTTCCACGATAAAATTTAACGATTACACTATTAGTCAATTAGCGGATTTTGCACCGCATCTTTACCTTGTTCAGGATAAAACAAAAAATATTTGCCGGCTGAATCTCCTTACCGGTGAAATAACGGTGCTGAAAAGCCGGTCAAATCCGCAATCAGGATTTAAAGTTAGTCCGGATGAAAAGCTATTGGTTACTGTAAGAGATGGAATTGAAACCTGGCAGCTGGAGAACGATGAAATGTATAAGCTGTATCAACTGAAACAGGAAAAGGATTTTATCAACCATTCCCAAATCAAAGGAAAGTACCTGGTAAGCGATGGCAGGGTATGGAACCTGCAAACCGGTTTCCTGGCACAGGCGGAGCTCAATGAAGTTGAAATACTAAATGACACACAATATATCCGCCTGGTACGTCCATATGATTTTATTGAAAACACCGGTTATGATTTAAATTATAAATCGCAATACCAGCTGAAGGCCCATAAAAAACTCTTCGGTAAAAGTATAGCAGCAACTACTGATCTCGAAAAGTATATGCGACAAAACAGCGACCAGTTGTTCCTGGCTGTCAAAGATTTTAATTCAGCAGGCTTTAACAATATTTATGAATTGCCGTTTACCCATACTTACCTATCAGAGATCCATACGTATTCAACCCTGCAATATGCACTGGTGGTAAAAAAAGAAAGTAACAGTTATTTAAATTCCGGAAATACTGCCGCTGACACCATCGTTTTTCTTGATTTGCAAACCGGCAGGTATCAGAAAAAAATGTATGGTAAAGTTTCAGCCATAAAACAGGTACAAAAAGGCGGTGATTATATCTTTTACCTGCTCAACCCTGAAACCAGGGTCTACCAACTGTATAAATCCGGGAACGACGGAATAAAAAGAATAGATACCAGGGCCAGGCTCAGTGCAGATTCGATCAGCGGATTCAGTATTGCCGATGAACAAACTATTACTTATACCAAGGGCACAGGTATTGAATTCCTGAATGTACAAACCAATGAAAAAATACCGGTGAATTTCATCTATGCTTCCGGTAATAATTTTTCCGGCAAATACTTATTTTATGACAATGAAGAAAAAGCGCTGTACCATTTATATGGCGATGGCGCCATATTAAAAGTAGTGAATAAAAAAGTGGTGGAATTTGTAAAAGCCATGCCTTCAGCAGACGCCATAATAGGCGCAGAAGGCAGGTTTGTAATTGCTTTAGACAAAATGGGCAACTATTATTTCATAAATAAGAAGACCCTTGAAACAGAGCTGACATTGTTCACCTGGCAATCAAAGAACTATTCGGACAGAAAATACCTCTGGCTGACAAAAGATAATTACTACATGGCCACACCCGGGGTAGAAAAGAATATTCATTTTGTACAAAACAGCCGGGTGATACCTTTAAAGCAGGGGGACCTGCTGTACAACAGGCCCGATAAAGTGCTGGCAGTACTGGGGGCACCTCCGGCTGAAATTGAATTCTACTACCAGTTATACCAGATAAGGCAGAAAAAATATGCTGTTGCCGGCAATAATATTGAAGGGCAAAATGCTATTCATTTAAACGTTAAAGCTTCCCCTTCCGGGAATAACGTAATGCTCACGATAGATGCCACTGCCCCGGCACGCATAAAGAAATTGCAGGTCGTTGTGAATGGTTGTCCTTTGGCTATTAAAACGCCGGCAGGAACAACTACCGGGAAAATCCAGCAAACAGTTCCGGTGCCTATCAATGCGGGCCCCAATACCATTTATACCTGGGTGGAAGATGAAAAAGGAAACAGGAGCCGATTTGATGAACAAAAAATAATCGGGGAGTTTGCAGATACCGGTAAATGGTATTTCGTCGGTATCGGTGTTTCCGGTTATAAAGACAGTACCAACAACCTGAAATATGCCGATAAGGATATCAGGGACATTACCAAATTGCTGAAACGTCAATATCCCGGAATCACAATTGATACTTTACTCAACAGCGAAGTAACAGCGGCCAATATTCAGCAAATAGCCGGCAAACTCTCCCATACGAAGGCGGATGATAAAGTATTGGTGGCCTTTAGCGGCCATGGTTTATTGGATGCGGATAATAAATTCTGGTTTGCCACCTATGATATGGACTTTACACAGCCGCAGCAAAAGGGATTTTCCATGTCAGCGATATCTGCCATGCTTGACAATATTCCGGCAAGATACCGGATGATCACCCTGGATGCCTGCCACTCCGGTGATGTGGCAGAGGCAGAAGGGCAGACTACTACTGCACCGGCAAAAGATACCAATACAAAGAAAAGCGAGACAGATATTAAAGGCATCATTTTAACAGAGACAGGGCATAGCAACCAATCCTCCTCGCAGTTATTAAAATCCATGCAACTGGTATTTACGGATCAGCTTTCCAACACCGGGATAAATCTGATAGCCGCTTCTTCCGGTACGGAATATGCCCTGGAAGGAAAAGACTGGAATAATGGCGTATTTACGTATGCACTCATAAGCGGCTGGAGTACCTATGATGCCCTGCATTACCGTGATTTAAAAGAATATATTCAGCAAACGGTTTTATCAAAAACCAAAGGGGCGCAAACCCCCAATACGGTGATGGAAAACGGAGAAATTGACTGGTGGCTTCTTCCCAAAAAGTAAAGCATAAAAAGAAGAATGAAGCAGCCGTTCAACTGACGAATGACATAGAGAATCAATTTTTGGTTAATGAATATATTGCACTGGACTTGAATTTGTGGTACAGTCTGCATGCTTAGCGTTTCAATAGAAATTCCTAAAAGGAATTCTGTAACTTCCTCAAAAAATAAACTATGCGTTTCACCTTATCCCTTGTTTTGATATTTACTTTCCCTCCCTGTTTTGCCCAGCTCCTGATCAAAAACACAAATGTTATTGATGTGGAGAACAAGAAAGTTTTACCCGGCCATACCGTGCTTGTTATGGATGGAAAAATTAGCAGTGTAGAGAAAGACCCGGTGTACAAATTGCCTGCCGGCACCGTTGTTATTGAAGGGGAAGGCAAATACCTGCTTCCCGGTTTCACAGATGCCCATATACATTTTTTCCAGAGCGGCGGTATACATGCCAGGCCAGATGCTATTGATCTGCGCAAGTACCGTCCTTACAGCGAAGAGATAAAATGGACACATAATAATATGGAAGAGCTGCTGCGCCGTTATCTTTCGGTTGGCATAACCGCTGTAATTGATGTAGGCAGCTCCTATAATTTTTTACAGCAACGGGATTCGTTTGTTAAGAAGGAAATTTCTCCGCTTATCCGTATTACCGGGCCCTTGCTCACTACCTGGGTACCGCCGGAGTTTAAAAACCTCGGCAGTGATGCTCCTTTTATAGAAATGCTCAGTGATTCGGCTACCCGTATTGCGGTGCAGGAACAAGTAAAACGCAATAGCGATTTTATCAAGATATGGTACATTGTACTGGATAAAGACATTGAAAAGGGTGCCCGGAAAAACCTGCCCCTGGTAAAAGCCGCCATAGAGGAGGCCCATAAAAACAATAAACGGGTGGCGGTACATGCCACTGAACGCATCACGGCACAACTGGCGGTAGAAGCCGGCGCAGATTTTTTAGTTCACAGTGTAGATGATGAAATTATTTCTGATGCTTTT
>DASUDW010000283.1:0-3504 GCA_036275415.1 Chitinophagaceae bacterium
CCTGATCTCGGCACCAATGCGGGTAATGTTGGTGGCAATTCCTTTTACATAACCTTTCGGCTTCAGTGTTTTCTCAAATACTTCATCGAATGATTTGATGTCCCTGCAATCTGCCGCAAACATATTGGCATCATTCTGTGCTTTGTTATCTGTTTCCTGGCTGGCCACAATTTCTTTGGGTAGGTAGGCCACTTTATAGGCGGCTCCGCTACCTTTCTGTGATAACACCTCGATATAATGATATCCGAATTCTGTTTTTACAACGCCTTTGCTGCCAACGGGGTTCAGAAATATAAAATCGTTGAACGGTGCCACCATTTGACCTGAATAAACATTGTCATACACACCACCTTTGTCCTTGCTACCCGGATCTTCCGACAGCTTAGCACAAAGGGTATCAAAGTTTGATCCGTTGCGGATAGCGGTTTGTATGCTGTCAATAAGCTTAAGTGCGGTGGCAGAATCCCTGACCGGGTACATCTGTCCGCTCTGCTGATCTCTTTGCATGGTGGCTACCAGTATGTGGCGGAGCTTTACGGTGTCCGGCATGGTGCGTACACCCTGCATTTTGGCCAGCACATAACTGTTGCCATCCAGGTAAGGGCCATAAATTGAACCAACCGGTGTGCGGAAGATAGAGTCTTTCAAAGCGATTTGGATGGTTTTTCCGCTGATATAACCGTTATAATAATTGCTTACGCCTTCACCCATCAGGAATTGCTCCATGTTGTTGGTGCTGTCAAAACCTGCTTTCAGGGCCATCAGCCTGTTTTTAGCATCTGCACTGTCTGCGGCGCTTGGGTCAGCGCTGAATGTTACATAGCTGATGCTGCGGCTTTCTTCCTGTTTAAAGTCGTCTTTGTGTTTGCTGATATAATCGCCGATCTCTTTATCGGAAACCTTGATTGTGCTGTCGGGAATAGTAGCATAGGTTTCCCTTACCATTGAAATATTGGCAATCTGGCTATTGTCTGCATTTTGTTTTTCTATATACCAGCGGGGATAATTGATGCTGTTGGTGAGCAACGCCATATATTTCTCGATCTTGCGATACTGCATCAGGTCGTTGATATAGTTGTTGATATTTTCTTTTTGCTCTGCGGTTCCCTTCTTTAATATCTGGTCAATGTTTTGTTTGGCTAAAGCACCATTGTATTTGCCGGTGGCTTCATCGGTGAACTGGCGCTGCAGGTCAGCCGGTGCATTGGGTCCGTAAAGAATGTCTCCTAATTCTTTCTTGCCGATTTGCATGCCGAGTTTTCCGGCTTCGTCCAATATTACCATCTGGTTTACCTGCTGGTTCCATGTTTCCTCCAGTGCCTGTGAGTTGACCATGGCCTGTTCCGGGTTTTGACCAAACTGCGCCGCCTGTTGCTTGATGTTAGCTTCCATTTGCTCTACACGACGATTGAACTCTTCAAAGCCGATGCTTTTTCCGTTAACCTTGCCCACGGTATCAGATCCTCTGTAGCCGCCCCTGTTTTTGCCGGAAAAATAATCTGTGAGAATAAAGCCCACTAAGGCCAGGGCTATCAATGCCACTGATACTTTTGCGCCCTTGTCCCTGATCGTTTGAATAATTGACATAGTACAGTATTATCGTTTAATATATGCGAATCCCCTTCGAACAGCATATTCGATTCGGGGCGGCAAAAATAGGGGAAAAACTGTGGAAAATCGATAAAAAAGCCCTCCGGAGAGGGCCTTAAAAAAGGGATAAATCCTTGTGGAGAAGCCGTTTTAGGGCTTATTTCTTCTTTTTGGGATGCACCAGGTTCATTTCCTTCACCAGGTGGCCGGCCCCGGCGTATTTATCAATAATAAATAATACATACCGGATATCTACCATTATGTTGCGGCAAATGGACGGGTCGTAGTTGATGTCGCTCATGGTTCCTTCCCATACCCGGTCAAAGTTCAGCCCTACCAGGTTGCCGTATGCATCAAGGGCCGGACTGCCCGAGTTGCCGCCGGTGGTATGGTTGCGGGCAATAAAACAAACAGGCATTTTACCGTTATTCCCATACTGCCCATAATCTTTGGTCTTGTAGAGTTGCTGCAGTTTTTCAGGAACATCAAATTCATAATCCCCGGGTTTGTATTTATCCATTACCCCATCCAGGTAGGTGTAGTAATCATATTGAACGGCATCCCTCGGATTGTAACCCTTAACGGTGCCGTAAGTTACCCGCAGGGTGCCGTTGGCATCGGGGTAAAATTTCTTTTCTTTCATAACCTCCATCTGGGCCTGCAAATATGTACGGTTCAACTGGTTGATCTTATTTTGAATACCCGTAATGTTTTTGGTAACGGAGCTGTTGTAAAAATTATTCAGTTCAATCAATAACCGGTTCATTGGGTTCATATCATTGGCGACCAGTGCCACATCGGGGCCGGTGGCAAGTTGCTGCAGCACCTTGGTTCCGTTTTGAAAGAGGTCTGCATTATTATACAGTTCATCCGCCAGCTTGCTGATATCATTGTTGTTTTCTTTTAACTTATTTAATAAGTAAGGAGAAATAAATTCATTGGGTTGGTCGGTAACAAATTTTTCCATCAACGCTTTAAAGAGTTCTTTATCCACCACCGGGCTGTATTCTTTATAAAGGTCGGCCAGTCTTTCTTTTACTCTCGGCAACGCTTCAGCAAAACCCTTCTCACCGTTTTTTTCACGGGCAGATCTGAGGCTGTTGAATTGTGAATTAATAGCAAAGGCTTCTATTCTGCTCATTGTTTCATTGAAAAAATCCCTTGCTCTTGAATATTTCTCAAATTCATTATAGGTTTTAGCCAGGTCGGTCAATAAATTTCCATATTCTGTATTCCATACCGGATTAGTATTCACCCTTTTCTGAAATGCTGCTTCGTATGCCTGTTTTTTTGCAATGGCATTGGTGCTGGTTAATCCAAGTACTTCACCTTTCCATTTTTTCCAGGAGTTGGCAATGCCCGCATACTTGGCAGCATATTGAATTTTTATCTGTTCGTCTTTTCGCATAAAACCATCGATAACTGCAAGGGCTTTATCACGAATGGCAATCTTTACCGGGTCGTTTATTTTCATAATCTGCTCTACTGCCGCAGAGTGAAGGTATTGTGTGGTTCTTCCGGGAAAACCAAATACCATGGTGAAATCATTTTCAGCTACTCCATCTAACGAAATAGATAAAGAACGTTTGGGTACGTAGGGTACGTTATCAAGAGAATACTCAGCCGGTTTATTGTCTTTGCCGGCATAAATACGGAACATAGAAAAATCGCCGGTATGGCGAGGCCACATCCAGTTATCAGAATCCTTTCCAAAATTTCCAACAGAGGAAGGTGGTGCACCCACCAGGCGTACATCTTTATAGGTTTCTGTTACAAAAAGAAAATACTGGTTTCCGTCGAAGAAAGCCCTTATAAAACTATCCTGGAAACTCTCTTTCTTTACATTCTTTCGCAGTTCCGCAATGTTTTTATCAATGATGGATTGGCGTTCTTTTTCATCCATATTTTTTGATA
>DASUDW010000284.1:0-2061 GCA_036275415.1 Chitinophagaceae bacterium
ACATCGAACTTGGTATTGAACGATCGGGCAAAAATTACAATTGGTCTGCTGTACTTTATTACATGCACTACAAAGACCAGTTGGTGCTTACCGGCAAGATCAATGATGTGGGGGCCTATACCCGCAGCAACATCCCTGTCAGCTACAGGGCCGGTATTGAATGGCAGGGCAGTTACAAATTTTCTGAAAAACTAAATGCTGCGATTAACTTGGCACTGAGCCGGAACAAAGTGAAAAATTTTACCGAGTACCTGGATGATTATGATAACGGCGGACAAAAACAAATCAGCCATCCTTCTCCTGACATTGCATTTTCTCCTGGAATGGTGGGGGGCGGCAGTTTGAACTTTTTACCGGTAAAAAAACTGGAACTAAGTTTATTAAGCAAATATGTGGGCCAACAATACCTGGATAATACCCAAAACAACAACCGGGCTTTGAATGCCTTTTATGTGCAGGATATAAGGGCCCTGTATAGTTTTAAACTAAAGTGGATGAAGGAAGTAAGCCTTATTGCGCAGGTCAGTAATTTGTTTAACCGTAAGTATGAACCCAATGGCTACACCTTCAGCTATATTTATGGCGGGCAAACAGTAACGGAAAACTTTTACTTCCCGATGGCCGGTACGAATTTCATGTTGGCATTAAACATAAAAATATAAGTCCGCTCTCAGACAACTGAAGGCCGGACTTATTTGCCAAACTTTTCCTGCCAGGCCAGTACACCCCCTATAAGGTTCTTGGTATTCTTAAAACCCAGGGTATCCAGGAACAGGCAGGCCATCATGCTGCGCTGGCCGCTGCGGCAATGAATGATGACTTCTTCGTCCTTCAGGTCATCCAGTTCATCGGTCTGCATGGTTTGTATTTTGCCGAGCGGTATCAGTTTACCGCCGATATTGAATTCGGCATATTCCTGCGGTTCACGGCAGTCGATCAGGTTGATTTTTTCACCGGCATCCATCCGTGCTTTCAGTTCTTCGACAGTAATAGTCTGCATAAACAATCAATCATTATAAAGGTGAAGGTATTTCCTTGTTTGTAGAATCTTTGGCCGGTTTCTCTACCTGCAGCCACACATCGATCGTTTGTCCGGAACGGATACGCTGCAACCGCTTTTCATCATCAAATCGTTCCGGGTTTTGTTTATAGATCCAGGCATTCAGGGTATCGGTCACATTTACATCTGTCACCACCGCCCCGATGATGATACCGTTGGATTCTAATATTCGTTTGGCTTCACCAAACTGCATACCGGTGATGACGGGCACGGCAAATTCCCTTTCGCCAATGCCATCACCCAATACCAGTGAGATGACGCTGCCCTTCCTGATCTTGGTGCCGGGTGCAATGATAGCGCCGTTATAGCGTTGTTCCAGTACGGCATTCCGGGCAAAATCGGGCTTAAAGGTGGTGTCACCTATTTTCAGGTCCATGTTCTTTAATACCATTTCAGCATTGCGATAACTGTAACCAACCAGGTTGGGCATTTCAATTTCGGGAGGTATGGCCCTGCTAATAACCAGGTAAACCGTACGGTTGGATTTGACAACTTCATCCGCATCCGGGAATTGCTTGATCACAGACATCGGGCTGGCGGTATCTACATAAATGGAATCCTGTATGTCCACATCAAATCCTGCTTTGCGTAAAATCTTACGGGCCTCCTCATACGATTTACCGGTAACAGAAGGAACCGTGGCTGCCTTACCATGACCGGTAAGCCAGTTCAGGGAAAGCAGGAATAAGAAAAACAGTCCCAGTGCCAGTACAATACCGGTCAGGATATTGACCCATAAAGGACGCTGTGTGATGAATTTTAGCATGAAAAGCTCAGATTATTTTGAATGAACGGAGTGGTTGCCGGAAAAACACTCCATCACAATTTTAGTATAAAACTCTTTCAGGCTCCAGCCCATGGCCCTTACCTGCTGGGGCACCACACTGGCCTCACTTTGCCCCGGAATGGTATTTATCTCCAGCATATAAGGCTTACCGGCTTCCTCATTATAAATAAAGTCGATCCTTATCACTCCTTTACAATTGAAAACGGCATAAATC
>DASUDW010000285.1:0-20495 GCA_036275415.1 Chitinophagaceae bacterium
CTGGCGGCTGAAACCGGCATCCCGCATTTTATAATTCACTTTTCTTACACCAATACCTTTTTCTTCTATTGCCTTAACCGCCACTTCAATGGCATCTTTCATCAACATTCCGTTTAAGAAACCGCTGTTCTCGAGTATGGCTTCTTTGGTGGGGTTGGCTTCTTCGCCGTTAAAGTGGCTACCGATGATATTGGTAACGGGGATATTGAAATGCTTTGCAAACAAAAAATCCCGCTGATCGCCGCAGGGTACCGCCATAATAGCGCCGGTACCATAACCTGCCAGTACATATTCAGATGTCCAGACGGGTATCTCTCTTCCGTCAAACGGGTTGATGGCATAGGCTCCTGTAAACACACCGGTAATTTTTTTCTCGGCCATCCGTTCCCTTTCGCTGCGGCTTTTTACATAAGCCAGGTATTCATCCACAGCAGCTGATTGTTCTGCCGATTTTATTTCGTTGACCAGTTCCAGCTCTGGCGCCACCACCATAAAATCAACCCCAAAGATGGTATCCGGCCTTGTAGTGTATACCCGAAGTACAGAAGCCCCCTCTAAATCTCCCCCTGAAGGGGAGACTTCCGCAGACCCTGTTTGTTTGACGACCGAAGCAAGTCCGGAAAGTTCACTTTTTATTTTCTCTGCCACTGCATTTGCATCCTTACGCACCTCCTCATTAGTGAATCTTAACTCAACAAACCCGTTTTCTTTTAAAAACCTGGTTCTTTCTTCATCATACAATTTCGTTTGAGGATCATCATGGTACCCGCCGTCTATTTCAATTGTAACAAGTTTATCAAGACAAGCAAAGTCAACAATATAAGATCCGATAATATGTTGCCTCCTTATATGAAAACCTATTTTATTTCCTCGCAATATTTGCCACATTATTTCCTCTTCATGTGTGGGATTCTTTCTTTTCTCTTCTGCAAGTCTTTTTGTAATGCTGTACAAAGAGGGTTGTGCTGTTTGATATTTCGGAGTCTTCGTGTTCTCCCCTTTAGGGGGAGTTAGAGGGGGCTTCCTGATCTCAAAATCTACTTCTGCCCCGCTGGATTTGCCGATCCAGTTGGTCTGCATTTCCTTCATCGCATCGCTGAAGTCTACCGTATTCAGTCCCTCCAGCAGCCTATCGGCATAAGCCGTAATACGCAGGTACCACTGGCGCATCTTTCTTTTCTCCACCGGGTGGCCTCCCCTTTCACTCACCCCGTTCACTACCTCATCATTGGCCAATACCGTTCCCAGTGCTTCGCACCAGTTCACTTCACCGTAAGCACTGTAGGCAAGGCGATAGTTCATCAGGATCTCCTGCCGTCTTTTTTCATCAAATTTTTTCCATTCATCTGCCGTAAAGGGATCATGGTTCATAGTTGATGGCAATGAGCCATGAACCATGAACTGTTCTTCCAGTGCAGTAATGGGCCTTGCTTTATTTTCTTTCCTGTCGAAATAACTGTTATACAATTTCAGAAAAAGCCACTGTGTCCATTTATAGTAATCCGGTTTAGAAGTATTCACTTCCCGGTCCCAGTCGTAACAAAAACCGATTTTATCTAACTGGCTGCGAAAGTTTTTAATGTTCGCTTCGGTTGAAACGGCCGGATGGATGCCATGCTCAATGGCGTATTGTTCGGCGGGTAACCCAAACGCATCATAGCCCATCGGGTGCAGTACGTTGAAACCTTTCAATCGCTTATACCGGCTGTAGATATCTGAGGCAATATAGCCCAATGGATGGCCTACATGTAAACCGGCGCCGCTGGGATAAGGGAACATATCCAGCACATAGTATTTTGGCTTGTTACTTTCATTCGAAACCTTGTAAATATTGGTTTCTTTCCAGCGTTGCTGCCATTTTTTTTCAATATCTCTGAAGCTGTATTCCATAATTATCTGCCTGCCTTTATAAATTTTGAAACGATGTCAATGCTTTCAATCAATCTTTAACAAATATCTTCCACCATAAATGGCAATATGAACCGGGGGCAATCGTTTAATTGGGCAGCAAAAATACTGATTGTACTGCTGAATTGGCTATTTTTGCCCCTCCCATTAATCTGAAAAACAATTGTTCATGTCCCAATCCGGAAAAGCTTCGATCAAACGTGGAAAACCCTCTTATTTCATGTCCATTTTAGGTGTAACCCTTGTACTCCTGCTGCTGGGTGTTATCGGCTGGCTGGTGATCAATGCCAATAAACTGGGGGCCTATTTTAAAGAAAACGTGGAAATAAAAGCGGAACTGCGGGGCGACCTTAATCCAAAAGACAGTATTGCGCTGATGAACTATATTTCTTCCAAACCTTATGTGAAATCTATCCAGTTTATCACGAAGGCGCAGGCAGAAAAAATATTCCTGGGCGATGGCAACAAATCCTGGGAAGGCATCCTGGATTACAACCCCCTGCCAAATAGTATCAGTTTTAAAGTGAGGCAGCAATATATGAATGCGGATTCACTGGTGGCCATTCAGAATGACCTGCAGAAGCAAACCTATGTAAGCGAAGTAACCTATCCCAAGGCGCTGGTAGATAACCTGAATAAAAATATCCGCCGCATCAGTATCATTCTGCTGGCCATTGCCGCCTTACTGGCAATTGTAGTCATTATTCTCATTGATAACACGATCCGGCTTGCCATGTTCAGCAACCGTTTCCTCATTAAAACCATGCAAATGGTTGGCGCCACCCGCTGGTTCATTGCGAAACCGATGAATGTAAGGGCCATCATCAATGGGGCCATCAGCGGCCTAATTGCGGTAGCGGCGGTATTAGTGATCATTTTTATTGCAGAAGGGTTTTTACCGGAACTAAAAGCGATACATGATAACAGTACCCTTATCATACTTTTCATCGGGCTCATCATCCTGGGTATCTGCATTACCTTGTTTAGCACCCACCGCAGCGTAGTGAAGTACCTGAAAATGAAGCTGGACGATTTGTATTAGTCCATAGACGATAGTCCATAGTTATTCAAAGATTCGGAATCAACAATGGACTGCGGACAGTCGACTGTTGACTTTTTCCTATATTGCAACTCCAAAAATTGAATTATGAGCACTGAAAAAACAGCCCCGTCCATGTTTGATAAACAGAATTATATCTGGATGCTGGCAGGTATTGTACTGATTGCCATTGGTATGCTGCTGATGTCCGGCGGGGCCAGCAATACCGACCCGAAGGTATTTGATAAGGATGCAGTGTACAGCGCCACCCGTATTACCATTGCCCCGATCCTGATCCTGGCCGGGCTGGTGCTGGAGATCGTTGCTATTTTCCGCCAACCCCGTAAAGCCTGATCTGTTACATAAACTTTTTTATAGCGATCCGCCCCGGCGGATCGTTTTTTTATATTAATGTTGCCCTTTAAACTGTACGCATGAGCATTACCGAAGCCATCATCATTGCCGTAGTAGAAGGCCTTACGGAATTTCTGCCGGTTTCTTCAACCGGGCATATGATCATCACCAGTTCTTTACTCGGCATTCAGAAAGATGAATTCACCAAACTGTTTGAAGTGGCGATACAGTTTGGCGCTATCCTGTCGGTAATTATTTTGTATTGGGGGCGATTTTTTCAATGGCGGCAATGGCAATTCTATGTCAAACTGATAATAGGGGTAATACCGGCCCTCTTACTCGGCTTTTTATTTTCTGATAAGATTGATGCCCTGCTTGAAAGCCCGACAACCGTAGCCGTGGCCATGCTGGCCGGTGGTATCGTCCTTTTATTTATTGATTCACTCTTCAAGAAACCTTCTGTTCAGTCAGATGACCAGATCACCTATACCCAGTCCTTCATTGTGGGTATATGGCAAACCATTGCCATGATACCCGGCGTAAGCCGCAGTGCTGCGAGTATCATTGGCGGCATGAGCCAAAAATTTTCCCGTAACCTGGCGGCAGAATTTTCCTTCTTTCTTGCTGTGCCCACTATGTTTGCTGCTACAGCCTATTCCCTGTTACTGAAGGACTGGCACTCAGCCGGCGGGTTTGAAAGAAAAGGTTACCAGATCATCCTGGAAAGCCAGGAAAACATGGCAGCATTTGCTGTCGGCAATATTGTAGCTTTTGTGGTGGCGATGCTGGCTATCCGGCTCTTTATAAACTATCTTAAGATCTACGGCTTTAAGATATTCGGATTGTACCGCATTTTGGCAGGAATTGTTTTACTGATCCTTATACTTACAGGAGTTATTGCCTCCTGATCATCTCAGATCATCCGATTATTCAGTATTTTTTTGTACTTCTGCACCAATAAGGCAGCACATTGCTGTAGCTGTTATTTTAATGATCATAAAACCCAACCGGCTAATTTTTAACTGTAAAAAAATACCACGATGAAAAAAATTCTTTTGCCCTTCCTGGCATTACTGCTGCTGGCCGCCTGCAGCAACTATGGTAAAAAAGTGAAAAGCGGCAGCATAGAAGTGTATTATAAAGAGGGAGTGACAGAAACCGAAGCACAAAAAACAGCTGATATGTTTGACAGGCTGATCAAAGAAACGAACCCTTCTTCCACACAGCGAAAAAGCTTTCAGTTATCCAAACCGTCTGATACCGTGCTGTTGAAAATGGTGGTGGACAAAGACAAAATGGGACAGGTAGGCGATGAATCTTTTTATGCGATAGCCACCATGGTATCCGACAGCATTTACAGTGGCAAACCGGTGAACCTTGAACTGACCAATGACCAGTTTAAAGCCATCAAAACATTCACCTTCAAAAAGGCTGAAGAAGTACCGGCGGAAGAGAAAGTGGAATAATTGCAGGGACAACGCTATAGTATACCCGGCATGCCAGTAACTGCCGGGTATTTTATTTTCGGGCCCTGTAATTCCCTATTTTTACTGAAAGCATCCGCATGCAAACGGCTCCGAAAAAAGTAGTGAACGGCTGGGCCATGTACGACTGGGCCAGTTCTTCCTATAACCTTGTTATCACTTCCACCATCTTTCCTACTTATTTTGAAGGGGTGGCGGTAGATAATGCAGCTATTTCCAAAAACACGGTTACTTTCCTGGGGCGCCAGTTTGAAAATACGGCACTATACAATTATGCACTGGCCTTTGCCATGCTGATAGTAGCCATCATGTCACCCCTGCTTTCTTCCATCGCTGATTACCGGGGCAGCAAGAAAAAGTTCCTCAACTTTTATCTGACCATGGGCAGTATTGCCTGTGCCTCTATGTTCTTTTTTGAAAGAGATACACTGGGCCTGGGCATTGCCGGTATCATCATAGCCTGTATTGGTTTTTGGGGCGCCCAGGTTTTTTATAATTCCTTTCTGCCGGAAATTGCCGCTATACAGGACCGTGACAGGGTAAGTGCACGGGGCTTCGCTTTTGGCTATGTAGGCAGTGTGTTGTTGCAGCTCATCTGCTTTGGCTTTGTGATGGGGCAACCTTTTGGTATTACAGAGGCAAAAGGTGCACAGATCTCCTTTTTACTCGTGGGCATCTGGTGGTGGGGATTTGGCCAGTTTTCCCTTGGCCGGTTGCCCAACCCTGTACCGGCCGGTACCGATGACCTGAAGCATAACATTTTATCGAAAGGTTATAAAGAACTGAAAAATGTATGGGCACAGGTGCTTACCATGCCCAAGCTGAAACGGTATCTTTTTTCCTTCTTCTTTTATAATATGGGGGTTCAAACCGTAATGCTGGTAGCCGCCCTGTACGGGAAAAGTGAATTGGAGATACCGACCAAAAACCTGATCATTGCCATTCTCATCATTCAGCTGATTGCCATACCCGGGGCTTATACCATTTCCTGGCTCTCCTCCAAAATTGGTAATATCAAAACACTGATGGCATTGGTGGTAATGTGGATATTGCTTTGTATTGCTGCCTTCTATTTGCCGAAAGGGGGCGTCAATGAATTTTACCTGATGGGGGCGCTGATCGGTTTTATTATGGGCGGCATTCAATCGCTAAGCCGCTCAACGTACGCCAAACTGATGCCGCATACGAAGGACACGGCATCGTTCTTTAGTTTTTATGATGTAACCGAAAAAGTAGCTGCCGTACTCGGCATCTTCTCTTTTGGATATATTACCGAACTCAGCGGCTCACAGCGCAACTCGGTGCTGGCGCTGGCTACATTCTTTATTATTGGTTTTATATTACTCCTTTATACCAACCGTGCAAAAGATAAAAACCCGTTATGAAACTTTATACTATCAATACCGGCTATTTCAAACTCGATGGCGGCGCCATGTTTGGCGTGGTGCCTAAAACAATCTGGAACAAGATCAACCCGGCAGATGAAAACAACCTTTGCCCCTGGGCCCTGCGCTGCCTGCTGATCGAAGACGGTGACCGGCTCATTCTCGTTGACAACGGAAACGGTGATAAGCAGGATGCCAAATTCTTCAGCCACTATTACCTGCACGGAGATGATACCCTGGATAAATCATTGGCCAAATATGGTTTTCACCGGGATGATATCACGGATGTTTTGCTGACCCATCTTCATTTTGACCATTGCGGCGGCACCATCAGGCGGGAAGGTGAAAAACTGGTGCCTGCTTTTAAAAATGCCGTGGTGTGGAGCAATAAGGACCATTGGGACTGGGCGGTTTATCCTAATGACAGGGAGAAAGCTTCTTTTCTCAAAGAAAATATTTTACCTATTGAAGAAAACGGCCAATTGCAGTTTATTGACGTAAGCGGTGGTATGGAAGGCCGTCTGGGTGAAACAAAGTTTACCGATACTATCTCCGTACGCTTTGTCAGCGGCCATACTGATAAAATGATGCTGCCGCAAATAAAGTATAACGGTAAAACCATCGTCTTTATGGCCGACCTGCTGCCCTCTGCCGGCCATCTACCCATACCGTATGTAATGGGCTACGATATGTTTCCGCTCACTACCATCCACGAAAAAAAATCCTTTTTAAAAGAAGCCCTGGAAGGCGATTACATCCTCTTCTTTGAACATGACCCGGTGAACGAATGCTGTACGTTGCAGCAGACAGAAAAAGGCATCCGGCCAAAAGATTTCTTCAAACTGGAAGAGATATAATAAACAATCAGGCTACGGAAAATTTCTCGCTGCTGACATTGTTCATACTACTTTCAACACCCGGGCAGAACCTGCATACTTTACCGGTTTAATATCTGCATTTGTAATGGGTGTGCCAAACTCGATCCCTGCTGATAAGATTAGTGTTAGCCCCTGTACGGGGTCCCAGTTTTCTAACTGCAGTTCCAGGGATTGCGGTCCGCTGCCTTCTTTCCAGCAATACCAGGAAGTTTTACATTCAGCCGGATAAGGTATCTCCTGGTTGACAGGCCTGTAGCGTTGCATTGTCTCATCAAAAACAATATCCGGTACAACACCCAGGATGGCCACCAGACGGTAAAGCGGTTCCCCCTTCGGGTTATGAAAATTGATGCCGGGAATTAACGATGGCACCTCTACCCTTGCTTTTCCTTCTATTTTATCAACTGAATAGTGCAGGGGGTGCCTTAGCAGGGTTTCAAAATAGTTCTCCCGGTTAAAACCAAAACCCTCCAGCCGGT
Organism: Chitinophagaceae bacterium; assembly: GCA_036275415.1. Taxonomy (GTDB): domain Bacteria; phylum Bacteroidota; class Bacteroidia; order Chitinophagales; family Chitinophagaceae; genus JJ008. Next base: position 7,528 of record DASUDW010000285.1, read on the forward strand.
GCGGCTGTTGCGAGATCAACACAGAACGCTTCCCCTTCTCCTGTAAATTGTCTTCATTTTGGATGGACTTGCATACCGCCTGCAGGGTGGATGAATAAGGATAATCGGCCAGGTGCTTCACGGCAAACACCGCCCGGATCAGTGCCTTTAAGGCCAGTACACAGCCCCGCCACTCGTTGTTATTAAGCCTTGTCTGTTTAAAATTGGGATCTTTCTGTATCCGCTCCTTTGCCGGCCCGCCTTTGCGCCGGATGATAGTATAATTAGTTCCCTTTTTCCGGTAAGCGCTGATATCACCCAGGCTGCCACTAAAGGCAAACCCTCCTGTTAGTTTGGCCATTGTTACTTTTTAAGGGATGCAATCTAATCAGAAAAATTGAATTTACTAAATTATTTAGCAAATATTTTACGGCTTTTTCCCGGTGATATCCCGGTCCTTTTTATACCGGCTTATCACCGGGACATCTCCGGATAAAATCCGGAATAACAACGGGTTATTTTTTCTTGTTAGTGGCGATAATGCAGGGGCAAATCTGAAATACCTTATTTTATAAACTATGGTTTTCTGCCCCCTAATCCTTACAGCTCAGGAAGCAACAGGTATTGACCGGTTTCTTGATTTTTAATCAGCCTTACAAGCCTTCCAATCTGCTTGATTATTGAACAAACGGGGTAAATGCAGGGGACTTGAAATAATAAACTTTGAAATTCTCTGAGAAGTATTTTTTTATTGCGCTATTTTTTCTTCAGCAGTGAAGAAAGCGGATGCCGCAGGTTGAGATGGCTCATCATATCAATCTTCACCTTACCTACCACCAATGGGCTTTCTATCCTGACCGGAATGTGGTTGGCATCATCCGTTACCCATACGGTCATATTCTCCCCGCCTTCGAATATCTGGCCTTTCAGCAGCAGGGGTTTTATTTTTAAGGCCCTGAATTTTCCATAACGGGTTTTTATTTCTTCTTTTCCCAGATAGCGGATATACATATTGAAGACCTCGTTGTCGAGAAACATGGAGAAGGGGATCTTGTCTTCCGGCTGCAACCTGGAGAAATCTATGTTGCGGGCATAATACATGGCGCTGACCACATCCTGTACACAAGCCGGCACTTTGAATACACCGGTACCGGTTACTGCAGTATTAGCCGTTTTATTGAAAGTGATATTCTCGTATTTTTTATATCCGCCCTCATTGACGTTGCGGATAAATTTCAGCGGCTGAAAAGTGACAGTATCGATATAGGTTTCATATTTATCCCTCACTTTATAGATCCAGTCATAAGAAGGATTGGTTTTGCCTTCGGCACTTATATGATAAACCGGCCGGTTATTGAGTGTTTCCAGTTTACTGGTACAGGTAGCGGTGCCGGCATTTACATAAATACCTGCAACGGCATAATACACGGTAAAGGAAACTTCTTCTTCCACGTTAAATGCAATATTCCGGATGCCGCAAAAATTATCCTGCGGCATTGCTGCTTTTTTTGAAAAGCCCAATAAGACTAAGGTTAAGGGTAAAAGCCATTTAATTTTCCGCATCATCTTGCTTGTTTATGGTAAATATTTTTCTCATTCTTACGATCAATAAACTTCCTATCACTGCCGGCAGGATCAGGTTGATGAACCAGATACCGGCCGTGGCAAAGGTCATACCCAATTCATTGCTGCTGAACAGGCCAACGATGGTGATGGTCACCTTTCCCCGCTGGGCCAGTTCGGCGATGGCAATGGTGGGTATCACCGCCATTACCAGGAAGGAAACACTCACCGTCCAAAAAGCCTGCCACCAGGAAATTTCCACCGCAAATAAATTAAAGAGCAGCAGGTATTGAACAAGGAAAACGCCAAAACGCAACAGCGATAAAGACAGTAACTTCAGCAGTATTGTTGCATTAAACTCTTCCAGTGCCTTTACCAAATAAGCGTATCGTCCGCTGCCGGGCAACCTGTCGGCCCATTTAATGATCCAGGAAAGGCGGAAATAAAATAACGTTAAAACAACCAGTACTGCTGCTACACCATATATGATCACCTGCATCCATAAAGGGGAAATGAGTTGTTTTTCTTCAATGGTACTTCTCAGGACCAATAAACCTGCCAAACCCATAAAAAGGGTAATGATGAGCTGGCTGATGCTGCCGACTATGGTCAATGCAATTGTCTTAAGGCGGTTGCCTTCTTCCATATATAATACCCTTCCGAGGTATTCGCCAATACGATTGGGAGTGCTTACCGAAAATGATACGCCGGAAAATACAGCCCGCAATGATTTGGTAAAACTTACTTGTTGCACACGGCTTACTGATATTTTCCATTTCACAGCCTCCAGTGACCAATTTACCAGCATCAGTAGCACTACGGCTATTAAATTTCCGATCATCGGGCTGTTCACAGAAGCTTTGATCTGCTGCCAGGCTGCTTCCAATCCGGGCTGTTGTTGAATTTGCCGGTAAATAGACCAGGCCAACCAAACAAAGAGGACGGGCCCCAATAAATAATTGATAAAGAGTTTGGTATTTTTGCTGGGTTTCATTGAAATGCCGGCCTATCAGCAGGCATTGTAAAAATACAGCTGCTTGCAAAAGCCTCCTAAAATAATACTTGGCATTGATCCCGGTACCCTCATAATGGGTTACGGCCTTATCCGGATTGAAAACAATAAAGCTTCCCTGCTGGAATTGGGCGTATTAAAACCCGGAAAAGTAAAAGACAGCTATAAAAAACTACAGCTCATCTTTAATACCGTCAGCGGACTCATAACCAAATACCAGCCGACCGATTTTGCCATTGAAGCGCCATTCTTTGGAAAAAATGTGCAGAGCATGCTGAAACTGGGCCGGGCACAGGGTGTGGCCATCGCTGCGGCCATGCGCCATGGTTTGGAAGTAACCGAATATTCCCCCAAAAAAGTGAAGCAGTCCATCACCGGCAACGGCAATGCCGACAAAGAACAGGTGATGAAGATGTTGCAAACACTACTTTCCTTTAAAGAAAGTCCCAAACATTATGATGCTACCGATGCTGTGGCAGTTGCGCTATGCCATCACTTTCAAACCGGTTCCGTTACGGCCCGACTAAACAAAGGACTAAAAGGCTGGGAAGATTTTATTCAAAAAAACCCCGGCAGGATTGTAAAAAAATAATTACAAAGCAGCGAGGATCTTTTCCTGTACGCTTTTCAGGCTTGCAGCGCTGGCCTGTGGCTTATGTTGGGTAAAGTTCAGGTCGTTGGAAGAATTAACCGGCAAAAGGTGCATATGTGCATGAGGCACTTCCAGCCCGATTACTGTTATACCGCACCTGTTGCAGGGAAAAACCTTTTCAATGGCCTTGGCAATGGGCCTGGCAAATACCAGCATTTCTGATAAATACGCATCCGGCAAATCAAACAAATTGTCTGTTTCTGTTTTTGGAACAACCAGTACATGCCCCTCCCGTAAAGGAAAAATATCCAGAAAGGCAAAGAACTTTTCGTTCTCCGCAATTTTATAGGAAGGGATATCCCCTGCAATGATTTTTGAAAAGATGGTCATACCTCCAAAGATTTTTGATTTAAGCGATAAAAGATAATATTTGATCCGGCTGTACATTATCTTATTTCCATCCAAAACTAAAATTTATTGCATAAAAAACCCCGGCTGAAAACCGGGGTACTGCTAATGCTCAAGGTTTATTAAGCAGTTATTTCCTCTATTTTGAATTTAATAACGCCGGCGGGGGCCTGCACCTCTGCCGTTTCACCAACGGTCTTTCCTAATATTCCTTTCCCTATCGGGGAGGTAACAGAAATTTTTCCGGCTTTCAGGTCGGCCTCTTTTTCACTTACAATTTTATAGGTTACCTGTTTTTTGGTTCCCAGGTTGGTTAAAGTAACCTTGGTAAGGATCGATACTTTACTGGTATCAATACTTGATTCATCTATGACCCTTACATTGGCCATTGACCCTTCCATGGCGGCAATTTTTGCTTCCAGCAACCCCTGTGCCTCTTTGGCCGCATCATATTCTGCATTTTCTTTTAAATCACCTTTTTCCCTTGCTTCTGCAATGGCTTTACTGGCTGCCGGCCTGTCCACCGTTTTCATACGTTGCAGATCGGCCTTCATTTGCTCCAGTGTTTCTTTGGTCACATACTGAATGTCTGCCATGTTCACCTCCTTTGATAAAATAAAAAAATAACAACGCCTCAGTTCTTGGGCTGAAGCGTTGCAATATTGAGGTGTAAAGATAGCAATTTTTGGCACAATTCAAAACGCATAGCAACCACACCCGCCTGTCTTTTTAAAATATTTCGGGGCCCATCAAAATAGTCCCAGCTTTTCAAGCAGTACCCTGGCCATTTTATACGATGCTTCTTTTGTATAGCCGGCAATGTGCGGCGTAATGATCACTTCCCGCCTGGATGATAGCCATTGCAATTCTTCTTTTTCTTTTTCCGTGTAAGTGTCCAATTTTTCATTCTCCAGCACATCCAGCCCCGCACCGGAAATTTGATGGTGTTGAAATGCCTTTATGAGAGAAGTTAATGAAAGTACCTTGCCCCGGGAAGTATTCAGTATCCATGGCTTTTGTTCCAGCGAGTTAAAGAAAGCATCATTCGCAAAATAGGTTGTTTCTCCGCTCAATGGAAGATGAAAACTGATAACATCGGCATAGCGGCAAATTTGTTCCGGGCTGGCTTCCTTAATATAACCTTCTGCAAAACCAGATTTATACTTGTCATAGGCCAGCACCGTAACATTGAATGAAGATAATAGCCGGGCAAAACTGCTCCCGGTATTTCCATAGCCGATGATACCGACCGTTTTACCGTTTAACTCGGAGCCCCTGTTTTCATCCCTTCTCCATAAACCATTGCGAACTTCACTGGCTGCTGCGGTAATATTATTCATCAGGTTCAGCAACATTCCCAATGCGTGTTCCGCCACCGCATCTTTATTGCCTTCGGGGCTGCTTACACAGCGTATGCCTTTGCTTTCTGCATAACCTACATCAATCAGCTCCATGCCGCTGCCCAGCCTGCCGACCCACTCCAGTGATGGGGCTTTATCAATAAGTGGTTGCTGAACGGAGATCCTTGTTGTTACCACTAAACCGGTAAATGAATGAATACATTCTTCCAGTTCAACCGGGGAGATATCTGGCTGATAAACTACTTCAAATCCTTTCTCTTCCAGTTTATCCTTTAACAAGGGATGTGCCTTGCCTGTAATGATTACCTTTTTCATTTCATTTTGAACGTAAGCGCAGCAAACTGGCTTACTGTTAGTTGCTCTGCTCTTTTATTAAACAAGTCATCCTGTAAAACTGCTGCATCAAAAAGATCCCTTACGGCATTCCTTAGTGTTTTCCTTCGCTGATTAAAAGCTGCCTTCACCAATTGAAAGAAATGTTTCTCCGTTTTCATGGCCGGCAGGTCTTTTTTGGGCAACAGCCTGATCACCCCGCTTTTTACTTTAGGAGGCGGTTGAAAACTGTTCTCATTTACGTCAAACAAATATTCCACCGTGAAAAATGCCTGTACCAATACACTGAGTACACCATAAACTTTATTGCCCTCTTTGGCTGCTACCCTTTGTGCCACTTCTTTTTGAAACATACCAATTACTGCTTCCACTTCTTCTTTCCATTCCAGTATCTTAAACAGAATCTGTGTTGAAATGTTGTATGGAAAGTTGCCAATAACCGTAAAAGGGCCGTTAAAAGGTTTTGCTGTATCCAAAAAGCTTTCATGAATAATCTTGCCAGCTAGTGGCGGATAAGCCTGCAGCAGGTAATTAACTTTTTCTTCATCCAGTTCCACCGCTTTGAAATCAATTTCGGGAATCTCCAGGAGGTATTTTGTCAATGCACCGCCACCGGGGCCCACTTCCAGCAGACGGCTGAAAGATTGCTGCTGCAGGGCTGCCACAATCTTCCGGCATATATTTTCATCTTTGAGAAAATGCTGGCCCAGTGATTTTTTCAGCGTATACATTAAACGCAAAAATAGCCTTAAAACCATAACCGGACTTAAGGCTATTGATAGGATAGTAAAGTATTATTTCATCAATACCAGTTTTTGCACCATTGATCCTTGCTGGGTCTGCAGTACGACATGGTAAAGGCCCGGCTGTTTATTTTCCAATGCGGTGATCGTTAATGCATTCAATCCTTGCTGAACCATCTTTTTTTCTGACCATATCATCAGCCCCGTACTGTTGTATACACTTATAGTGGCAGGTCCTCCTTCCTGGCTTTGTACATGCAACTGAAATACACCCCTGGCGGGGTTGGGCATCAGTTTAAAGAAATTTCTTTCCAGTTTGCCATTGTTAAAATAGAGGACCTGGCTGTAAAGCTTCACTGCACCTTTTTCAGCCAGCAGTAACCGATAGAATAAAGATGATTGCCGTGAGCTAAGCGAATCAATAAATGTATACCCCGCCCTGCCGCTCAGGGCAGTATTTACAGGCACCTGTGCTATTGGGATAAAATTTATTCCATCTGTGCTTCTTTCCACCATAAAATATTCAATCATGTTATTCTGCAAAACCATCCATTGCAGAGCAATATTTTCATTTTGATAATGCCCGTTAAATTCAAACAGGTTCCGGCTCAGTATCTCACAGTTTGGAAGCCGCAGTATCTCAATTGTATCAGATGCGTAAGGGGAACAACCTGCCTGCAGCCTTTGGATTACAATATAAGTTCCGGGTCTGTCTACGTTAATAGAAGGCCCAGTTGTGGGCCCGACAATGTTACCATTCGGAGTAGACCATTCATAAACAGAAGTGAGGACGGGATTTCTCACATAAATATTACTGATGCTGCCGGTATCACAGATGGAAGGTGTTTGCGTTTCTACTTCAGCCCTTGGCGCCAGGAACAGGTCTGTTGGAGCCACAAAATCCTTCAATTCTGCTGTAAAGGAGGCAGAAGACCTTGTTTTCACTACAATCCTGTTGAAAGGTGTACCGCAAATATCGCCGCCAATTAACGATGCAGGATCAAGGCCCAGCTTACTAAGGTTTACACCAAACTCCATAAACTGGTCCCTTGTATAATTAGCCGCCACACTGTTGTTTTGTAAAACTATCCTGAATGGCCCTGCCCAGGTATTATTTTGAGATCCCAGTCCAAAATAAAATGCCCCCGCTGTTTTGGGTAAAATACTGGCATACCCGTAAGCAGCCCCTGCATTGGCACCATCAAATTGTCCGCTCCAGTTAAAGGCGGCGGGTATTACTGTTTGCCAGTTTGTGCGGGATACCCATATCCTGGCTTCTACATTCGTGAGGGTAGAGCTTTGATATTCCGCAGAGAATATAATATCGCCGGGCCTGGTAATATTTCCGGCTGCATCAAACTCCCAGCTGGTATGTCCGGCATCGGGTCCGTAGCCAAACCAGCGGCCTGAGGCCCTGTCATAATAAATATCGGTTTGGTACATTTCAAAATCAAAGTAGCGGTTGCCGGTAGTGTTGTCGAGTGACAGACCACCAAAGAGCCAGAGTGAATCGGTGCGGTTGGGACCTGCCCTTCTTACATGCACAAAAATATCGAGTATATCATTCTTATCCGGAATGGACTGAACACCGCCGGTCCAGTTGACCGGGCTCATCCCATTTTTATCAGAGCCGGATGTAAATACAGTAGTATCGTTTCCGTGATAGTCCCTGATCCACATAGCATCCAGCCATAGCCGGTTGTTGACGATGGAAAAAGGAGGCCTGCTCATGGGCCTGAACAGTGTACGCATCCTGTTGGGCCAGGGTGAAACATCGGAGAGGTAACCTGCAACAACAGCCGTTGCTCCTGTAGTATCAATAACCGCCTTACCGGAAGTATCAGCGGCATTCATATTGAACCAGTCATCATTACCTGCTGAAACAAGGTTATTAAAAAAATTGGCCCTCAGTTCCCCGTCTACACCAAACCGGGCTTTGATCACCGGTGTAGTGATCTGTGCAGTGACAAAAAGATGGCCTGACAATAACACGAAGAGTAGAATCTGCTTCATAGGCCGGATTAAAAAATTTGATAGAAAGAGCATCAGCACTGATAGCAACCCAGTGCTGCTGCCAATTCGGTTAACGCTGAACGATTCTTACCGTTCTGATTTCAGATACTTCATTGCCGCCTCCTGTAAGATTGGCAACCACCACATAACTAATGGTACCGGGGGAAACACTGAGATCGGTTGAGCGGTAATTTCTTCCATTGTTGCAGGGAACCATATTCACCACGTCCCATACCGCATAGGGATCATTAGGGTCTTCATATGTTCTCATTACCGTGAACGAGGATACAACCGTGTTGTTGACGGTTGAGCTCCAGGCAACCGTAATGCCGCTGCCCTGCCGGTGAGCATGTACAAAATTGAAGATGATGCTGGGAGGTTTTACATTCGTTCCGGCAGCCGGTTCAAGAGTACCCGGAGTTGCTGAGACTGTCGCCAATGATAACGACATACTGATAAGTAGTGCCAGTGTTTTCATAAGGTTTGATTTTGTTATACCAAACCTATACAATAATGAAGCCAGTTGAAAGGTATATACACTTCTATTTTTTACGAAGAAAAACCTGCTGTACAAGATTTCTTCAAACATCATCATTTAGTAAGGACATACACCTATAAAAGAAATAAATTCTCACTCAAAAACCGCAACTAAAAATTACTTATGACTTTTACTTAAAAAATTGGATAGGAATTTTACAGGCTTGTGAAATGAAAAGAGGTTATCCCCGGGGATAACCTCTTTGAATTAATGAATACAATAAAATTATTCTTATAGTTTTTGAATTTTGACATTACTGTTAATTCCGGCACCTGTTACATTCAGGTAATAAACTCCCCTGCCATAGTTACTAATATTAACGGAAATATTATTACCAGGGCCTTTTCTTACAATTAATCCTTTTTGTAGAACAACTCTTCCAGAATTATCAATAATCTTGTATTGTACTTTACCGTCCATTGGCGATGTAATGGCTATATTAAGCTGGTTTGTTACAGGATTTGGCGCTACCAGCACTTTGCCTGTAATATCTGCCAGTGTTATCATTACAATATTTGAATATTTAAAAGAACCATCCTGATCAACGATTTTTAAACGGTAGTATGCCGTTAAATATTGAAGGTTGCCTGACTGGTTATCTGTATATGCATAATTTATTTCAGTGGTACTGTTACCTGCTGCTGTAACATTTCCTATTGCAGCGTAGGAAGATCCGTCAGTACTCTTTTCAATAATGAATACAGAGGTATTAATCTCATTGGTTGTTTTCCAATTCAGCAGGGTACTGCCATTTGGCTGTAAACTGCCGGTAAATGTGAGTAATTCAAGCGGTAAGGTAATATTTGATGAAGCAAAATAAAAAGATGAAAAACCGGAAATATTGGCCTGTAACATAAAGCCGTTAGCACCGTGGGCCTCTGCATATGTTGGGTTGATTAAAGTAGTTGAAGCAATAGCAGCATTACTACAAGGATCATTGTTTTTTAATATTTTAAGATCACTAATAGTGGTTACACCTCCCAAAGGATCTGCATCCAGTGCGCTAAACTCTGTTTTTGTTAAATATAGCCTGACTTTAACGGGGCTAGCCGGCTGATTTTGCGGTGTAATTGTAATGTTCCTGTCAAGGTAGCGAGTACCATTTTTATTTCTCAGACTGCCTGAAGACTGATAAAAAGATGAAGTTATTAAACCAAGATTTTGACCATTAGCATTGATTTCGGCCATTATATTTCCATCGGGTCCGGTTATAGGCACCCATAGAAAATTATTAGAAGCATCAATTGTAACAGAGGTACCCGGGTTACAAGTATTCAGGCTGCCCGTTGTAACATCAATGGAAGTAGGTATGGTACTTTTTCCACCGGCTTCTGCATACCCCAGAAAAGTATATTTAATAACACATCCGGGGCAAGCTGGTACAATAGGGTTTCCTACACCTGGACCCGAAGTGGCAGCATTGTTATCAGTAATTATGAAAATATCTTTTCCGTTTCGGCTAAAAGCAATGTCTCTGTATCTGTTTACGCTTTGAAAATAAGTAACAGTATCTCCTTCATTGGCAGCACTACCTGTTGTATTGCTGGGCAGTGTAGCTGTACCTGAAGCATTTAACTTCAATCTTATCAATCTTCCCCATTTCAGGCCTCCGGCAATTATTGATCTTTTCCAGCCAGGTATTACTGTATTTGAATATAAGTCAATACCCGACCAGCCTTCTGAACGCCAATTAGAATTGGCACCTGGATTTTGCCAGCTTGATGTCATAGTAGCATTATCCGGAGCATACGCAGAAAATATGGGGTCTTTGTATTGGCCATTTGTTCCTGCATTGATAGTACTTACATTGACCGTTTCTGAACCGATAGGCGGGCAGGTTGATTTTCCATTGTATGGAGCGGTAAATGCCGGCAATAATGGATTAGGCGCCGTTGCATCATTATAACCTGTTCCTGCAGAAACACTGGTATTAGTGCCGGAAGATGAATTTCCATTGTAATTGCCATCGGCAGCATACCCAATTACCAGAGGATGGCCATAGTTTTTAAATGCTTCAATAATATTTATTTCATCATCACTGTAAGGACCATGAGATGAACCATATAATATATTATTAACCGCATCATAGGCAAAGCCCTGATTATTTCTGATACCAATGCTCCAAACTGCACTTGTTGAAGAATATGGATTATCATTAGGTATCCATTCTGCCGCCCCGGTTTCACCAGTAACAGGATTGTCTGATACAAGGTTAAACCTTAAAATTTTACCCTCATAAGATGCAGGATTCTGTGCTTTCTGTGTACGGTACCTATTTCCAAATTGTCCGGCGCCCATATCACCCGAAGCCATAAAAAGATAATAAGTTCCGCCCACAGGTGCAATAATTAATCGTTGTGAATTATGGTCGTTGCTACCGGGAAGTGTATCGCATAAAACTACCGGCGAACTGAATTTTTGTGTAGAAGTATTGTACGTAAAACGAACTAATTTATTTCTGAACAATACCCCGTTTGTAGTACCTCCACCGCCCAAATAACGATGAACATATGATACATACACATAATCATTTGTTCCAGATCCATCTAAGAATTGAGGATGCAATGCCATTCCGGCAAATCCGCCCTGCGGCCAGTTTGGATTACTGGCAGAACCTGAAGGCCATCCTCCGTTCCATGAAGCTGTGTTTATGGCAGCTAACGAATCTGAACCTGCCGGCGCACCATTGGATGTTAACCATGTACTGCCAGTTGATAAGTCAAGCACCGTTGTTTTTACACCGGTAGCCGGATCTATTCTATACAATTTATACCCCCTGGATTCTGTAACCCACAGATTATTATCCGGACCATATGTAATTTCCCAGGGATAATTCAAAGCGTTGGCAGGTGATAAAATAGTTTGTTGAAAAACTTCTTTCATCCTTCCCCCTGTTTCATAAGGATCGGTTACACATATATCAAATGTATAATTAGCGCCGATTACAGCAGTACTATTACTATGGATTCTAATAAAATAAGTATTACCCTCAATCAAAGGATTGCTCAAGGACGGAGATAGTGAAGGTCCGGACCCGCAGGCTACCTCAGTAAACGTACCGCAAGTACCTGACAACAGTTGAATCCTAACATTAGCTATACCTCCCCATCCTGTTCCCTGGTTACTAATAGTGATCACAGGATTTTTCGTTCTGGCTACAAATCGATACCAAACATCTCTTGCAGTTGCCAAATGAGAGCAAGAAGATGAAATAGTGTACGACTGGTTTGTAGCATTAGTTAAAGTTTGGGCGGTAAGCCTGCTTGTTCCATTAACACAAGCTGAATCTGTTACGATTTGTAAAGCACTGGCACAGTTGTCATTTACAGGTTGTGCCAATAAAAAATGACCGGATAAAAGAAATAGAAAGAAAAATAGCTTTTTCATGATAGTGGATTTATAGCAGAGAATGGTTTCAGGGTGCAAAGTAATAATTCATCATTACTTTTTTTAAGTGATTCTGCTCGATTAATTTTCGTAAAAACACGAATAAAAAAAGAGTGAAATTCCTGTTGTTTCATTTTTAGGGTTAAAGTTTCTTTGTATATCCTGAAATACTAAAATTCCAATATCCTATCTCGAATGAAATTATCATTTCCTATGAAAAAAGTGTGCAAAACCATAATCGCTTCAATACTTTTCTTAACGCTACACTCATATTCATTTGCGCAGCCGTCAAATGATAATTGCACGGGAGCTACGAATCTTACATCCAATATTTCTTGCAATAACAGCGGATCAAGTGTAAGAAATGCTACAGCCAGTGCGGGGGTTCCCGGAGTGCCTTGCGTAAGCGGAACACATTATGATGTATGGTTTAGTTTTACTGCAGCAGGCCCTACTCACACTGCTACAATTAGTAATAGAGAACAAAATTTTACAAATCCTGAAGTTGCCATTTTCAGTGGATCTTGTGGTGCTTTAACTCAATTAAGCTGTGGGACTACCACCACTACTGCCACTGGATTAATAACCGGTACCACGTATTATGTAAGGGTATCAAACGTAGGAGCAGCCGTTACAAGTAAAGGCAAATTTGATATTTGTATCACTCATCTTCCTCCTCCTGCCGCGAATGATAATTGTGCCACTGCGACTGCAATAACTTCTGGCTTTTCCTGCAACACTTCATCTGGAAACCTGCAGTATGCAACAAGTTCAGGACCTTCCGGCGCTTGCGGTGGCGCTACAGCTACCACCACCTATGATGTGTGGTATAGATTTCAGGCTGTAGCAACCACTCATACAATAACTTTGAGTAGTTTAGGTAGCAGCCTTTCTGCCGCCAACACTTATTTAGAAGTGCTGAGCGGAGCCTGCGGAAGTCTTACATCATTGGGTTGCCAGAGTGCCTCCACAAGGCAAACTATAACAGGATTAACAATCGGCACTTTTTATTTTGTAAGAGTTTATGTAACAACAAACC
>DASUDW010000286.1:0-26984 GCA_036275415.1 Chitinophagaceae bacterium
TTGGCGTAGAGTCTCTGAGATTATTAAGAAGTTGAGGGAAAGAATTAGTTTTTAATAGTGAATCAACAACAGTGCAGGGGTTTTGAGGATAAATAGCTGTGGGTGGTGATGTAGGCGTCCACCCGGGCCCACAAGGGTTTGTTACATCTTCGGTTCTTGCTGTAGGTGTGCCGGGGCATTCAGGTGGTGTCGTACTTCCATTACCGCCTCCCCCAGTACCACCGGTTCCGCCTGTCCCGTTGCCACCACCGCTTCCATCGTCTATATATTCAGTCCAGCAGTAAGTTAGAATAACCACTGCGGTACAAATAATACATTCATCACAAGTTGGAATGCATTTTTCAGCCCAAGGGGTTGAACATGCTCCATAAGGGATATGAACATTAGTACAGACTTCTATCGGTGTCAATATGTTGTTCCTTGACTGTCTGTTTTGTTCGCCTGGGAAAATAATATATCTGGCCTCACTATTTCCGTTTTTAAACAGATTTTTATCAACTATAGTGAATCGGTTGTGTCCAAAAACGTTTTTATCCAACGTCATGAAGAAAATAGCAAAATACTCTGCCGTATCTTGGTTACTTGCTGTATTATTTTGCATTTCAGTGTACTGCCAGTCACAGAGATAGGAAAAAGTTGTGTCACTTGGAGTAGTTCTAATTGCCATTGAGGCGTTTACATAGTTCTGTGAATCCCGAACAAAAGGAATGTAATAGGTAATTGCAGAAGAATCTGATTCTGTTCTACCAACATATCGGGGAAATGAGGGTGTTAGGATTTTGTCCCAGCGAGGAAAGCCTATAAGGTTTACAGTAGTCTCTACAAAATTTTCTTTTTCATTCACTCTTTTCAAATAGTCAATAAGTGCTTTTTCTGTAGGGTCATTTGAACGGTGCGAATTAAAGAATTTGTCGGTGACATTAATTAATGCAGGATCATTAGGTTTTGGTGGTGAATAGTCCATTTTCCGGCAGGTAATAAAAAGTAAAAGTCCCGCCAGCATGATAGAAAGTCCAAAGAATCGGTTCGTTTTCATAAACAAGCAGCTTTAATGACAAAATAGTTCATTGATACGTTGCAAGAAATACCACGAACTGGTATTTTTCAAGGTCTGTCCGTTAGGATTGCTTATAATACTTACATTACCGGCTCTGGCTGTTGTGCAACCATTGCTGCACCTTTCTCCAATGCTTCTTTATTGATCGGCAGCAAGTGATGATATTTTTCGGGCAGTACTTTTTTCAGCGCTTCCAGAATAGATTCAATTTTAACGACCGGTTTCAGGTGCAGGTATGCACCGAGTATGATCATGTTCATGATCTTTGCATTCTTCATCAGCAAAGCTTCTGTGGTTGCGTTGATGCCCACCAGCTGAATATCTGTTCTTGTACTGGGTTTCAGGATATTGCCAGATTCATACAACAGCAATCCGCCGGGTTTCACCCTTGGTGCGAATTTATCCATTGAAGGCTGGTTGAGTACAATTGCCGTATCGAAGAATGATATGATAGGAGAGCTGATCTTTTTTTCTGACAAAATGGTTATACAATTGGCTGTACCACCTCTCATTTCCGGTCCGTAAGAAGGCATCCAGGAAATTTCCTTTCCTTCTACCATGCCGGCATAGGCCAATGTCATACCGAGTGATAATACTCCCTGTCCGCCAAAGCCGGCGACTACGAGTTCTTCCAGTTTTTTGAAATCATTCATGTTACTCATATTGGTTATTTAAAGAATGATTGTTTTATCACATTTTTCTTGTCTTGCTTCGATAAACTCAGCATGACAAGAAAAATGTCAGCCTGAGCCTGTCGAAGGCGACTTTACTCAAACTCCTTTCGGCACTTTAATATCACCCAGCGGAAATGTTTTTACCATTTCCTCATCAATGAATTTTGCGGCTTCTATTGGTGTCATCTTCCAGTTAGACGGGCAATTGCCAATGATCTCCACTATGCAGGTGCCTTTGTGCAGTTGCTGGTATTTAAAAGCATTCTGTAATGCTTTTTTTGTTTTGCGGACATTGTTGGCATGGTTTACCGCCTGTCTTGTTGCATAAAAAGCTCCCGGCAGGTTAGCCATCAGTTCTGAAACTTTGATGGGTGAACCATAGTAGCCCACATCTCTGCCATCGGGGCTGGTGGTGGTGTGCATTCCTGCCAATGTGGTCGGCGCCATTTGCCCGCTGGTCATTCCGTATACTGCATTATTCATGAAGACGATCAAAATATTTTCACCTCGGTTGATGGCATGCAGTGTTTCGGCAATACCAATGGCAGCCAGATCACCATCGCCCTGGTAAGTGAAAACATATTTATCCGGCATCAGTTTTTTAATACCTGTTGCCACCGCACAGGCACGGCCGTGTGCTGCTTCCTGCATATCAATGTCCATATAGTCATAGGCAAAAACAGAACAACCCACTGGTGCGATGCCGATCGTTTGTTCCTGAATGCCCATTTCCTCCACCACTTCCATCAGCAGTTTGTGTACCAGGCTGTGCGCACAACCGGGGCAGTAGTGCATAGCCACATCCACCATCGTGTGTGGTTTATGATACACCACTTCATATTCTTCTTCATCGTGGCAGGCAGGTGTTGCAACATCCAGATTGGTTTCAGGCAATACATGTTCGTCGGTAAGCATAGTATTACTGCATTAAGGTTTCTAAATGATGTACAATTTCTTCTGGTGTGGGTATCATACCGCCCATTCGGCCATAATATTCAACCGGGACTTTTCCTTTTACAGCCAGTCTTACATCTTCTACCATTTGACCGCTGTTCAATTCCACACTCAGCATTAGTTTTACCTGCGATGCCAGTTCTTCCAGCCGCTGGTAGGGGTAAGGATAAAGTGTTATTGGCCGCAAGAGCCCAACTTTAATTCCTTTTTGTCGTGCTATGTCCATAGCCTTTTGGCAGATCCTTGAACTGAGGCCGTAGGCTACAAAGAGATATTCAGCATCACTCGTATTGATCTCTTCGAACCTTACTTCATTTTCCCGGATGGTTTTGAATTTTTTCTCCAGGTGAATATTATGTTCCTCCATTCTTTCCGGCTGTATAAAAAGAGATGTGATGTAATTCCTTTTCCGTGTGGGTGGTTTGCCGGTAGTAGCCCATGATTTGTCAACCTCAGGTTTTGTGTAAGGGCGAAACTCCACTTTCTCCATCATTTGCCCGATGGCACCGTCAGATAACATCATAACAGGATTGCGATATTTATCTGCCAGGTCAAACCCCAGGTAAACAAAGTCGGCCATTTCCTGAACAGATGCCGGCGCCAATACAATCATTCTGTAATCACCGTGGCCACCTCCTTTGGTAGCCTGGAAATAATCACCTTGACCAGGCTGAATAGTACCCAGGCCAGGGCCGGCACGGTTTACATTTACGATGAGGCAAGGCAATTCGGCACCGGCGATATAGGAAATTCCTTCCTGCATCAGGCTGATGCCGGGAGAGGAGGAAGTTGTCATGGTGCGAAAGCCTGCACCGGCAGCGCCATATACCATATTGATAGAAGCTACTTCGCTTTCTGCCTGCAGCACAACCCGGTTGTGTTTGGGCATTTCTCTTGCCAGGTATTCCAATACCTCTGACTGTGGTGTGATCGGGTAACCAAAATAAGCATCACAGCCTGCCTGTATAGCGGCTTCTGCCAATGCTTCGTTTCCCTTCATTAATTTGAATGCTGACATGGTCAATTATTTTGACGGAGTTACCATTGATTGAATTTGTTCCCTGATATTCTCAGGCGTAATGTCAACCGGTTTTTTCTTCGGGTGGGTGCGATATACAGTAATCACTGCATCGGGGCAAACCAATGCACAGTTTACACAGCCGGTACATACATCGTTGTTGGCAATGATGTAGCGGTAACCTTTGATGTTGAGTGTATCACTGAGTTGGAGTGCATGTTCTTTACAGGCTTCTGTGCAGAGTTCGCAGCCTTTGCAGCGCTGGATGTCTATTTCAACCTTCCCTTTTACTTTTCTTTCTTTTACCGGGACGGTTTTGTTGGTATTGTCTTCCATTGTCCGGTTTTTTGTACCTAACAAATGTCGAAAGAAGCCAACCCGATTCTCAGTTTCGGCATCAGTGGGGGGTATGATTTATGTCAGTTTTTACCCTGAAAAGCGGTGTTTTAGTCTTCTACTGTGAGACTTGTCACTTTCATTTCTCGGCCTTTGAGGATTTTAAGGGAAAACCCACTGCATTTGGGACAAGGATGACCATAGGCCCCAAGATGAAATGTTAAGCCGCAATCCTGGCAACGGGCTTCGCCCGGGATAACCTCGATGTTGAGTTCAGCCTTTTGCAAAACCGTATCGTCTTTAATGGCGTCAAAGGCAAATAATAAAGATTCAACTTCAATACTGCTTAGTTCTCCCACCTGAATATTTACACCGGTGATAATACCTTCAGCCGGTGCTGCTTTTTCCGCAATGGAAAGAATAGATTGGGCTATGGAGAGTTCATGCATTAATTGAAATTAATTAGGCCCCGCTGCTTTCACTTTCTGTTACCTGCTTCGCCACTGCTGCTGCTTTCTCCGCTACGGCTTTTTCGGCAGCTTTCTTTTTCTTTTCTGCTGCATAGGCTTCACGACTCTCCAGTGCTTCAGCAAAAAGTTTGTTCCAGCCGTTATTAATATTTTCTGACTTTAACGCACAAGGTGCCGGCTCTGCTGTCTGAAACAGCGCCCCTTCTTTCGGGCATGACCGCACACATTCACCACAGTAAATACAAACAGCCCTGTTGTAATGATAAGTTTGTTTTCCTTCCATATCCTGGGAGAAGACAATGGCACCGGGAGGGCAAGCCATTTCGCAACGCCTGCACCAGATGCAGAGACTTTCATCAAAACCGATCAGGCCGCGGTAGTCTTCGGGGATAAATGTTTTTTCAAAGGGATATTTTGTAGTAACCGGTTTCTTAAAAATGTTTCCTATGGTTTTTAAAAATGTTTTCATCGTTGTTGGTTTATCTCGCTGTGCAGGAAAGACAAGGATCATAAGATGCAATGATGGCCGGGGCGGATCCGTATTCGTTTCCTGTAAAGGCCTCTGCCATAGCAGCTACATTGGAGAATGTCGGCGCTTTTATCTTTAATCTTTCCAGTATTTGTGTTTTGTTTCCTTTGGCATAATAAAACAATTCACCTCTCGGGGCTTCCAGCCGCACGGTAGCTTCTCCGTCAGGAAATGCTTTTGTTTCGGTGATTAGCGGTGTTTCCGGTAAGCCATTAATAATGTTTTCAATAATGCGTATTGAAACATACAACTCCCTCAGGCGAACTATGTTTCTTGCATAAACATCCCCTGCAGTTTCAGTAACCATTTCATAACCCACCTCTTTCCAGGGAAGGAGGTCCTCCGTTTCATTGCGCACATCTACTGCCAGGCCCGCAGCCCTTGCAAATGGTCCCACTACATTCAGCCGCATGGCATCTTCTTTGGTGATGGCACCAGCACCTTTATTCTTCAGTGATAATGTCCAGTTGTTTTTGTAGATGTCCACCAACTCGTCTAATTGCGGCATAAATATTTTCAATCGTTCGAGGATAGATTTTGCTACTTCCGGCTTCAGGTCTCTGGCCACGCCGCCAACAATGGAGAAATCATACTGGATACGGTTGCCGCATACAGCTTCAAGCAGTTCCATGGAGAACTCCCTGTACTGCATGGTTTTCATGAACAATGCTTCAAATCCGGAGTTTTCTGCTACATGGCTCAAACATAGCAGGTGAGAGTGGATGCGGTCCAATTCAATCACCAGCATTCGTAAATATTTTGCTCTTTTGGGTATTTCAATCTTCACTAATTTTTCTGCTACCTGCGAGTAGGCGGTGGTATGAGAAATGGAGCAAAGTCCGCAGACCCTTCCCACCACAAAGCTCACCTGGCGAAACTTGAATTTGGAGCAACAGGCCTGTTCAATGCCCCGGTGCACATAATATACATTCGCATCTGTCTTTACTATCTTTTCATTTTCGGTAGTAAACTTGAAATGCAGCGGTTCCAGCAGGGAGATATGCTGGGCGCCTAATGGTATTTCATATTGTTTTCCCATGATTATTTCTTTTTACGCAGTGGTCCGCTTTCAAAGTCAGGTTCCAGTACAAACCCCTTCGCCGTGTTTTCAATATTGATATTCATCAGATCCACCAGTTCTGCTTCAGCTACCCAGGCAGACGCCACAATGTCTTTGATGCTGGGTATTTCATCAGCAGGATTGATCAATGCAAAAAAACAGGTGGTTTCACAGGGATAGGCATAGTCGCTGAAGAACCACTGCACTTCTATTTTGTCACCCACTTCCACTGCATTCATTACCATGAAATGAAGGAGTTCAGGTTTGTAAAAACCAGCAATATCTTTTTTCAGGGTAGCCAATGTCGTTTCTATCTTTTTCATATCAATGCCGGTTTTATTTCATCAGCAATATTTCTTCGGTTCATTTGATTTTCTTCCTTCAGTGCCTCTTTTTTTAATCGTACAGACTCTTCCAGTTCTTTTGTTTTTGTCTCCAGTATGGCCAATGCCTGTACCACACCATCTATGATCTGTTCGGGTCTTGTACCGCATCCGCACACATATACATCCACCGGAATAAATTGATCAATTCCTCCTTCACAATTGTACATACCCCGAAACACACCACCTGTACTGGCACAGGCGCCACAGGCTATCACCACTTTGGGTTCGGGCATTTGTGCATAGATCTCTACCAGACGTTCACGGCTCCGTTTGGTTACCGGTCCTGTTACCAGGAGAATGTCTGACTGTTTGGGGTTACCGGTATTGATCATGCCGAAGCGTTCAATGTCATATTTCGGACTAAGGCAGGCCAGTATCTCTATGTCACAGCCATTGCAGCCTCCTGCATTATAGTGCAGTATCCAGGGTGATTTTTTTCTGTAAGAAGCCAGTTTCATCTAAAACTATTTATTAATAAGTTGATAAATGCCAGGGAGAATGACACAGTGAGTGAAAACCGCAGCATTTGTTTATAGCTGACCCTGGCGGTGGAATTATCCAATGCATTCAGGTAAATAAAGGTGAACATTATCAAACCTGCACCCAGTATAATATTATTACCTGCAAACAGGTAAACCAGTGTGTAGCAGAAAACATAGTCCAGCCATTTGGCTGTATAAACAGCTTCATAAAAAATACCGGAGAATTCCAGTTCTACACCACCGGTTAATTCCTGGTGTGCTTCAGCTACATCAAACGGGGATTTTTTCAATTTGATGGGAAGCACCAATAATAAAGCAATAAATGCCAGCGGCATTTTAAAGAGCAGCGGTTCTTCTGACTGAAAAGCAGCTGCCGCATCAAAACTTCCGGTTAGCATGAATATAGATACAGCGATGATGATCAGCACAGGTTCATAAGCCAATATGCTGATGGCTGTTCGGTTTGCACCTAAATGACTGAAAATAGAACGGGTGCTGTAAGCTGCCAATATCAGTAATGCAGTTGATAGCAGGTGCAGGAATATGACAAGGATCAGGTCGCCTCCGAAGAGTAAAACGCCTAAAGCAAACCACAATGACACAAAATGCATGATACCTAGAAAAGCATGGGCGGAGTGTACAATCATTTTTCTTTTGTCTGCCAGTTTAAGAAAATCGTAGAATGGTTGCAGAAGAGGGGGCCCGATACGTCTCTGCATCCTTGCTTTAATGATTCGTTCAAAACCATAGATGAATCCGCCGAGAACGGGTGCCAGAATAATTAATAGTATCGGAATCCAAAGGTTGTTCATAATAATCAGTTTAGATCAATGCCACTACGATCAATGTCACGAAAAACAGGATGCCCGCCGCTATGAAATAGGGGGTGGCCCTGTCCGTAGAGAAATAGAAAGAGGAGAAAGAGTAGTTGACTTTTTCCCCGCACATATATTCTTTTACCCTGTCCACATTTTTAAAACGGACGAACATAGCGGCTATAATACTAACCGGCAAAAGCAGGAAAGCAATTAGCATTGGTACAAGCGGCAATCTGATAGTACCAATGTATAAATTCCATCCCTCCATTGCTACAGCCAGCGATGTGCCGGTTAAGCTTCCTGCTACCGGTGCGAAATAGTTATTGAGTAATAGCGGCAGGCTGATCACCGTTACCAGCAGTAATCCTAATAGCAGGTAAGTTGTAACAGCATAGTAAGGGCCGGTTTTTTCAAAGTGAATTCTATCAGCAGTACCGGTTCTGGCAATCAGCACACCCATTACCTTGAAATATAAAAGGGATAATACAGCGCCTCCTCCTGCTACCGCCATCATGATTAGTGCACCGAGAATTTTTTTATCAGTTGCCAGTACGCCAAGTGATTCAATGCTCATCCATTTTCCGATAAAAGCACCAAATGGCGGAAGTAATAATGACATGAAACCAATGGTGATTACCTGTGCCGTAAAGGGACCGCTCTCACCCAGTTTATCCATGTCTGATGATTGCTTGAGGTGAAATACTTTTTCCAGTATACCAGCATTTAAAAACAGCATTGACTTGGAAATGCCATGGAAAAGAACCAGTATCAATGATGCTACAATTGTAACAGGTGTTGCTGCCGCCGCCATCATGATCATCAATGCCAGTAAGGCAATGGTAGAATGGGCAAGGATACGTTTGAAATTATCCTGTGATAGTGCCCCGATTGCTGCAGCAATGAACACAAAGCCTGTTAGTGCTATGATAACATAGGCTACAGGGGTATCTTTCAATGCAGGAGATAACCGAAGTATAATGAACGGGGCAATTTTGACCATGGTGGACGAGTGCAGCAATGCACTTACCGGAGTGGGAGCCACCATTGCACCCAATAACCACTTACTGAACGGCATTTGTGCCCCCTTGATCAGCGCAGCTATACTTAACAAGGCAAGCGGCAATAAAATTCCTTCTGATTTTATATTAGCCAGCAGATTGGTAAAACTGGCTTCACCATAACCATTAAAATGTATAAAGAAAATGGCAGCTAAAATTGACAGGCCGCCGATCTGATTCATCCAAAGGGCCGTTAATGAATTTTTTACCGATACTTCATCTTTTCTGAATCCGATCAATAAAAAGGATGCCAGTGTGGTGAGTTCAAAGAACAGGAAGAAATACTCAAGGTTGTCAGCTGAAACCACAAGGTTCATAACAGCAATAAACCAGAATATGGTGGATAAAAAATATTTTTTTCGGAAAGGGCTGCAGTTTTCTTCTTCAATGTAGCGCAGTGAGTAAACAGCAATGATGCCGCTAATGATATTTATGAGCAGAAACATGAACAGGCTCAGCTTGTCTACCATGAATTGCATGGAATGATGAGCCGGCATATTTTTGAGAATATATAATAAACCGACAAGTTGCAGCAAACTCATCATTCCTACGATCCAGCTTCTCTTTTTTATGGCCATCCATCCGAAATAGATCAACAGTATTATATCGGTTATAGCAACAATATCATTCACAAATGAGGGAACACCGATATTATACACGGCATCGGAACGTATAAACAGGTATAAAGAAGCGGCGGAAAGAAATAAAGCCGTTGTTATGACCAGTGGTTTTGCCAGTTTTTTAGGTAAAAGGAGTAACAGGAAACTGATAAAAACGGGTACAACAAACAGTGAGATAATTAGTGAATACATGACCCGGGATTTAGCTTATAATCAGGGTGCTATATTAGGCTGAATTAGCCGGGTATGGTATGATGATTATCAGATAATAAGATGATATGGCTTATGAAACTGACTAATTCTTATCCTGTTGATTTATTGATGAAACGAAGGAATTTTTTTTGAAAGAAATCAACCGCTTTGCGAAGATTTTCCTGCGCTTCACGGCTTAGCACAGTGCCCAGTCCCCAGTTGTGGCCCGAAATGGCAAGGGTATACGCTTCAGGTGTTTTATTATAAAGCTCTTTGGCAAGATAGAGTATGGTTTCGGGGCTTTGCATATGCGATGAATAATAATAATGACTGGCAGGTGCACAGGGCCTTATTTCAAAACCCTTTTTAATAGTTGTATGTGTGGCATCGGCAAATACCACTTTGTCATACCGGCAAATCATCAGTACATCTTCTACCTGTAACTGGTAGCGATATTCACAATCTATCCCTTTAGCTTTGAATTGCCGGGTAAGGTCGGCAAATTTCCAGCCAAGGCCGTCATCTCTCCGGCCACAATTACCAATGCCCACCAGCAATATATTGCTGTTTTCAATATTTAGATTTTTCATCGATTAGTTCACCTTTGGCATTATATACTTCCGCTTTTAAAGGCATTTTACCCATTGCCTGTGTAGCACAGCTCAGGCAGGGGTCATATGCCCTGATGGCCACTTCCACCTGGTTTAGCATGCCATCAGTAATATGTCCTTTGCGGCTGATTACGTTATTTGCCACCCATTTCACAGCTGTGTTCATAGCATCGTTGTTATGGGTTGTGGAAACGATCAGGTTGCACTTGGTGATCATTCCTTTATCATCAACCTCATAATGGTGGGTGAGGGTACCGCGGGGGGCTTCAATGATACCAATACCCTTATGCCTTTCAGTGCCTTTTCGCACAAGGTCATTGCCCATTAAATCAGGGTCATTAAGCAAGAGTTTTATTTCTTCTGCACAATGCAGCACTTCAATCAATCTTGCCCAATGAGAATACATGGTAGAATTATTCACTCGTTTACCCGTAAAAGCGATAAATTCTTGTCTTGCTTTTTCGGCGAGTGGCGTAGTGATAAATTCACAAATGTTCAATCGGGCCAACGGTCCCACCCTGTTCCAGCCTTTTTCCCTTCCGACTTCTTTCAGGTAAGGAAATTTCATATAAGACCATTGGGATACCGCTTCAGTAAAATATTGCTGGTACAGGTCGGTTGATATGTCGTTCAGTGTTCTGTTGCCTTCGCTGTCAATTGCACGGAGTTTTCCATCATATAAATCAAGGCCGCCCATTTCATTTACCATGCCGAGGTGGCCAGACGGGAAATAAGCAAAATCATCCAGAAACTTCCGGTTGGCTTCATGGTAGTTTCTCATGAAATCCACCATCGCAATCGACCATTCGATCATGGTATCGATGTTCTCGATATATTTTCCATCGAGGAAATAATCCCTTTCTTTTTCACTGAATGTTTTATGAACGCCACCGGGTACGGCCAGTATACCATGGATTTTTTTGCCCGCCACCGCCTTGATTATTTCCTGTCCGTATTTACGCATGGTAATCCCTTTCACTGCCAGTTCCCGGTTTTCCACTGCCACAGCTACCACATTTCTTTTTTCGGCCGGCGCATCAACTCCAAATAATAAATCCGGTGATGCCAGGTAAAAGAAATGCAAGGCATGTGATTGAAACACCTGTCCATAATGCATCAGCCTGCGGAGTTTTGTAGCAGTTGGGCTCAGGTCTATCGGGTCAACGCCTACCAGCTGGTCAATTGCTTTGGCTGCAGCCAGGTGATGGCTTACCGGGCATATACCGCAGAGTCTTTGTACCAAAACCGGTGCCTCCCAGTAAGGATGACCTTGAATAAAACGTTCAAATCCCCTGAACTCTACAATGTGAAAAAATGAATCTTTCACCTGTCCGTATTCGTCGAGATGTATGGTGACCCTGCCGTGGCCTTCCACCCTTGTTACAGGATCTATAGTGATTTTTCTTGTCATGTTACAGGCATTAATCGTATTTGAATTCGGAATACAAAATGGAATATTCTTCACCCCATAAAATATTCTTTACTGCCTTCCAGATATGATTGGCATCGGGCGGGCAGCCGGGAATGTAATAGTCAATCTTCACAATTTCATTGCAGGCATACACCCTGTCCAGGATTTTGGGCAAATCTTCATGGTAGGGAATAATATTGCAACCGGGTTCACTGGTGGGAGAGTTCAGGTAGGCTTCTTCCAGGCATTCGCTGAGCGGAATAGAGTTGCGCATAGAAGGCAGACCTCCCCAAACAGAACATTCTCCTAAAGAAACCAGTATATCACAGTGTTCCCTGAATTTGCGAAGCGTTTCTACATTTTCTGAATTGCAAACACCACCTTCAATTAACCCGATATGGCAACGGGAGGTGAATGTTTTAAAATCTGTCAGGGGTGATTTATCAAATGAAACCAGTTCCACCACATCCAGCAGGTCTGTATCTATGTCGAGCAATGACATGTGGCAGCCGAAGCAACCGGCTAATGAAACAGTGGCTACAATTTTTTTGCCCATTACCGGTGGACGGTTTTTATGCGATGGTTTTTTCTTATTGTAATCCTTTTGTACGGATTCCATGTCAAACTTACGGTCACCAAAGGGGGCGGCAAGACTGACACCTCTTACAATGATGGCACCTGTAGGGCAAATATGCATGGCATTCGAAGCCTGTTCTTCCGTAAGCTTTGCTTCCTGTTCATAATCTATGCCCACAAAAGTTTCATTACCCCTTTCCTGGTAATTGAAGACTTTTTTTCCTTCGTTTGTCTTTACTTCCACTACACAACGCAGGCATTTAATACATCGGTTATGCTCCATCACCATTCGCTGCGGGTTGAAATCAATCAACCGGTCTTTGAAAAGGTGCTGAAACCTGGTGGAGGAAACACCCAGTTCATAGCCCATGTGCTGCAGATCACAGTTGCCGCTTTTTTCGCAGGCAGGGCAAATATGATTTCCTTCTGCAAACATCATTTCCACCAGCGCCTTACGGGTATCATTCAACTCCGGAGTATTTGCTTCCACTACCAATCCCTCATATACTTTTTCAGTACAGGCAGGATTGTATTTACCGTTCATTTTACAGGTGCACACCCGGCAGGTACCAAGTGGCGGTTCAATATGTTCGTAATAACAAAGTGATGGAATGAAGATGCCGTTTTCCCTTGCTACCTGCATCAGGTTCTTTCCTTTTTCGGCCTGTATACTTTTTCCATCAATTGTTATGTTTACCAATTCTGCCATGGTTCTCAGATTTTATATTTCTCGTATTCTTCAGTTGCTTCTTCCATATTAAATTTCAGGTTCAGTCCGTTAAACTCTTTATCCAGTTTGCTGCGGAAGTAATCACTGAATTTATCCATAGAGAAAATGAGGCTGTTCGTGGCCGTTTTTCCTAATCCGCACCGGCTGGTGTTTTTCATAATAGTGCCCCAGCTTTTCAGTTCTTCCAGGTCTTTTTCATTGGCAAGGCCGTTATCCAGCCTTTCCAGTTTCCGCTGAATGATAAAGTTTCCGGCACGGCATGGTGTGCAAATGCCGCAAGATTCTGATTTAAAGAATTCAGAAAAATTCAACAGTACTTTTACCAGGTCTCTTTGTTTGTTGAAGATCATGAAGGAGCCGCCGCAACGGATGTCTTTTCTTGCCAGCAGATCGAGCATAGAAATACGGCGGTATTTTTCTTTTATGGAAATACACTCACCCGACGGGCCGCTTACTTGTATATAATAAGGATCATCAGCTTCACATAATTCCAGCAATTCGGCCACAGTCATCCCCCATTCAATTTCATAGATTCCCGGTAGTTTGCAATCGCCGGACACACTGATCAATTTGGTGCCAGGTGAGCCGGGAATACCCATCAGCAAATATTCATCTGCACCCATTTCCAGTATGCGGGCGGCGGCGCAGAATGTTTCTACATTATTAATGACTGTTGGTTTTTGCAGGTAACCTTTTTCTACGGGGAAAAACCATTTGGTTCTGGGCTCACCTCTTTTACCTTCCAGTGATTCGAGCAACGCCGTTTCTTCACCGCATACATAGGAACCAGCACCCATTTGTATCCTTATATCAAAATTGAAACCCCGGATGTTTCCGCAATCTTTTCCCAATAAGCCTTTTTTCCGGTAGTCTTCAATAGCTTCATCCAGTTTTGGTTTCAGCCAGCGGTATTCACCCCGCAGGTAAATGATGCCATATGCGGCACCGATAGTGTAACCGCAAACTATCATTCCTTCAATCATGGATTTGGCTTGCGTATGAATAAGAACCCTGTCTTTGAAAGTACCGGGCTCTCCTTCATCGGCATTGCATACAACAAATTTTGGTACAGCTGCCTGGTCTTTGGCGGCTTTCCACTTTTTCCAGGTTGGGAAGTAGGCGCCGCCCCTGCCGGCCAGTTCCGTTTTTTTCAGCGCATCGATTACACCATCTGCTCCCAGCTTGTCTGCATGGGCCAAAGCTTTCCCATCTTCGAACTTTTTAAAGAAAATGCTTTTATCACCGGGCGGTGTGTAGCGGATATTATCGGCCGGTGTATCACAAATAGACTCAGGAGCAGCACCATTTTTAAGTGCATTTATGATGTCTTTGACCCGAATAGCATTCAGGTTAGTGAAAGGATAAAAGTTGATCAGCGCTGAAGGCTCCTGGTCGCTTAGTCCTATACAGGGTGTTAGGAAAAGTCCGAATGTTCCTGTTCGGTCCACGGAACCAAAAACAGCCCCTGTTTCTCTTTCAAATGTTTCTTTAATGCGGTTGAAGCCTTTTATATCGGCTACAATGCTGTTGTTAAGATAAATGGTGTATTTACCGGTGGGTTTCCGGTGAAAAAAATGGTAAAAAGAAACAACGCCTTCCACTTCTATTGCGGAGAGGTTAAATTGATTTGCAATTTTCTTTATTTCGTTGTCATCGATAAAACCATTTTTTGATTGCAACTCCCATAACTGGTTGAGCATTTGTGTTTGCCCGGGTTCTACCAGTTCTTGTACAATTTCGGCAGGCATAATCCGGAGTTTATGGTTTCAGAAAACGCCTCAATATCAAAATATTTGACATTCAAATTCAATGACTATTGTTAATCAGGTAAGTGATTTTAAGCAGATGCATCTCATATTATCATGCGATTGATAAAAACAGTTTGTCACCTGATTATTATCATATTCAGCTATGACCACATTGTGCTGCCTTCCCTTATACATTTTTTAATATTGGAGTCTGAAAAAAAGAACTACCATGAGAAAAATCACATTAACAAGTTTATTGCTGACCTTGTTGTCTTTTTCCGGAATGGCTCATGAGGGACATGGTCATACACATGGGTTTACCATTACCCACTATTTTGTTGAGCCGGAACATTTGTTGTTACTTATGGGTGTAATAGCAGGGGGTATTTTTTTCTTCCGCAATTATTTTAAGAAAGAAAAGAAAGCTTAATTCTTTAAACCTCAAAAAAGAGAGCTATGTGTGCTACCTGCGGCTGCGACAGTAATGGAAGTGTTTCCTATCATGAACACGGACATGAACATCATCATGAACATTCTCACTCCCATCAAAAAACGGTAGTGGAAGTAGAACAAGATATTCTGCACCAGAACAACCTGCTGGCTCAAAGGAACCGGGGCTATTTTGATGCAAAAAATGTCCTTGCCATTAACATGGTAAGTTCACCCGGTTCCGGTAAAACGTCTTTGCTGGAAAGAACACTGAATGACCTTAGAGGGCAATATGATTTTTATGTAATTGAAGGTGATCAGCAAACCAATCTTGATGCCGACCGGATACATGCTACCGGGACAAAAGTGGTACAGATAAATACCGGAAAAGGATGCCACCTGGATGCCCACATGGTGCTGCATGCCATTCAGGGTATGAAGCCAAACGATAACGGCGTGATGTTTATTGAGAATGTGGGTAACCTGGTATGCCCTGCTATGTTCGATTTAGGGGAAAAAGAAAGAGTAGTGATAATGAGTGTAACGGAAGGTGAAGATAAGCCCCTGAAATACCCGGAAATGTTTCACACTTCTACGCTGTGTATCATCAATAAAATTGATTTGCTGCCTTATGTGCCGTTTAATATAGATAAAGCAAAAGCTTTTGCAAGGCAGGTAAATCCTGATTTGGAAATCATTGAAGTAAGTTGCCTGACCGGGGAGGGTTTGCCCCAATGGTACGAATGGCTGAAGGCCAAAGTGCCTGTATTGCAGCCTGCCTGAATCATGAAAACCTATCACATCCATATCAGCGGCCTGGTACAGGGAGTGGGATTCAGGCCACATGTATTTAAAATTGCAGAACAGGCAGGGCTAAACGGATGGGTAAGCAATACCAAAGACGGTGTGCATATTGAAATTAATGCTGAGAAGAAAACAGCGGAAAACTTTTATCGCTCTGTTATTGAACAGTCCCCCCTTAATGCCGTAATTACCGGGCATAAAATGAATGAAGTTGCCGGAAGAGATTTTTCTTCTTTCTCCATTATTCCCGATGAAACGGACAACAAGCCTGATCTTTTATTAACACCCGACTTTGCTATGTGTGACGACTGTCGCAAAGAGATCTTCAGTCCTTTGAACAGGCGATATCGCTATCCTTTCACTACCTGCCTTCATTGCGGACCCAGGTTTTCAATAACAAGAGCTTTGCCGTATGAACGATATCATACCACGATGTCTCAGTTGGATATGTGTGAAACCTGTACGAACGAATATAATAATGTTCATGACCGCAGGCATTATAGCCAGACTAATTCCTGCCATGAATGTGGCATACCTATGCATCTTTATTCTGCCAAAGGCGAAGAAGTAAGTTGCAGTGAACAGGATATCCTGTCCGGTTGCACAGACTACCTGGAGAAAGGACTGATCATTGCTGTAAAAGGTATTGGCGGATACCTGCTTATCTGCGATGCAACAAATGAGCTGGCTATTCAGCAACTGCGCAAAAGAAAACACCGCCCTGCAAAGCCATTTGCTTTATTATATGCCGGAATTGATCATGCACTAAAGGATGTTTATATCACTGAAGCAGAACAAACTGCTTTACAAAGTAAAGCTGCCCCTATTGTACTTTGCAGGCTGAAACAAAGCCCTGAAAACAATATTTGTCCTTCTGTAATTGCACCGGGGTTGGATAAAATAGGCCTGATGCTGCCTTATGCACCGCTTTTGCAACTGTTGGCAAGTGATTTTGGTAAACCATTGATTGCTACCAGTGCCAATATCAGCGGCTCGCCGATCATCATTAACGATGAGGAAGCTTTGGAGAAACTTTCCGGTATAGCTGATTATATCATCACTCATGAAAGGGAAATAGTTGTGCCGCAGGATGACAGTGTAGTGCAACTGACAGATAAAGCGGAGAGCATCATCATACGGCGCAGCCGGGGATTAGCCCCCAATTATTTTCCTAACCCTTTTGAGGCTATTGATGAATGTGTATTGGCAACAGGCGGTGAATTGAAAAGCGCCTTTGCCTTGCAGGACAGGCACCTGTTGTATGTAAGCCAGTTTTTAGGCAACCAGGAAAGTATTGCATCCCAGGAGGCATTTACTAAAACCAGTAATCATTTCTTCGATTTGCTTCAGGTAAAACCGTCCATACTACTTGCAGATAAACACCCGGGCTATTTTGTTACGCAGCGGGCAAATGAACTATCTCTTGAACAAAATATTCCGCTATTTTCTATACAACACCATGAAGCTCATTTTGGTGCCGTGCTGGCAGAAAATGAATTGATGTATACAAAAGAACCAGTGCTGGGTGTTATTTGGGATGGAGCAGGTTATGGTGATGACCGTCAGGTATGGGGCGGAGAGTTCTTTGTTTTTGAAGATGGCGAAATGAACAGGGTTGTTCAATTTGATTACTTTCCGCAATTGCTGGGTGATAAAATGAGCAGGGAACCCAGACTATCTGCTTTAAGCCTGCTGAAGCAGTTGCCCGCAAAACAATCGTTACTTAAGCCGCAATTTTCATCAACGGAGTGGCAGTATTATCAGCAATTGATCAATCAACCAACTGGTTTACTTACTAGCAGCGCAGGCCGTTTGCTGGATGCAGTCGCTTCCATGTTAGGTGTTTGCTATATAAATACTTACGAAGGCGAAGCAGCGATGAAACTGGAGGCTCTTGCAAGAACGTATGATGGTGTACTATCGGATTATTATCCCCTTCCTGTAAGGAATAACCGAGTTGACTTGTTGTTATTTTTACAGGATATGCTGAATGATCTTGAAAAAGGAATGGCTGTGAACCATATAGCTGCTAAAGTTTTTTATTCATTGGCATTGACAGTGGGCAGGGTAAGTGATTACCTGGGTATCGAAAGGATTGCTTTCAGCGGAGGAGTATTTCAAAATGCTTTGCTTACGAACATGATCGATGATTTATATGGAGAAAAGAAAATGATTTTTCGTCACCGGCGATTAAGCCCGAACGATGAGTGTATTGGCTTCGGACAAATTGCCTGTTACCATATTATGAGACAAAGAAAAACTGCCGGTAACCTGTTGATGGCAGAGGCAGAGAGTGAAATAAATCAAAATTGACCTTTATTATGTGTTTAGCAATACCGGGAAAGATAATGTCAATCACTCCAAAGGAGGATGAAACCTTTTTGATGGGTAAAGTTTCTTTTGGTGGTATTATTAAAGAAGTGAACCTGAGCATGGTGCCTGATGCAGCAGTGAATGATTATGTACTGGTGCATGTAGGAGTGGCCATCAGCCGGATTGATGAAGAAGAGGCCAAACTCACTTTTGAGTATTTGAAACAGATTGGTGAAACAAATGAACTGAACCAGGAATGAAGTATTTATCAGAATACAGGGATCCTGAAATGGCCCGCCGGTATTTTGAAGAGATAAACAGGGTTACCACGAAACCCTGGACGCTGATGGAAATCTGCGGCGGGCAAACGCATAGTCTTGTCAGGAACGGTATACTTGATTTGTTGCCAGATAAAATTACTATGGTGCATGGGCCCGGTTGCCCGGTTTGTGTTACCAGTGTAAGTGTGATTGATGAGGCTGTTCATCTGGCGCAAAAGGAAAATGTAATACTCTGTTCGTTTGGTGATATGTTGCGGGTGCCGGGCTCTTCTAAAAGTTTATTAGAAGTAAAATCAGCCGGTGCAGATGTAAGGATCTTGTATTCCCCCCTGGAAGCGGTGCAACTGGCACAACAGAACCCCGGTAAAGAAGTTGTTTTTTTTGCAGTGGGTTTTGAAACAACAGCGCCGGCCAATGCATTGAGTGTGATACAGGCGGATAAGCTTGGTGTAAGCAATTATAGCATCCTTGCCTCACATGTGCTGGTACCGCCTGCTATGGAAGCCTTGTTAAGCGATCCGGAAAATAAGATTGACGGATTTTTGGCTGCCGGACATGTCTGCACTATCATGGGTATGGAAGAATATTATCCCATTGCGGAGAAATATAAAACACCGATCGTTGTTACCGGTTTTGAACCATTGGATTTATTACAGGGTATATTGATGACCGTTTTGCAACTGGAAAAAGGAGAACATAAAGTGGAAAATCAATATGCAAGATCGGTACAACGGGAGGGAAACCGGCTGGCAAAAGACTCGATAGACACAGTGTTTTCAGTGAGTGACAGGCAATGGAGGGGTATTGGTTCCATTCCGCAGAGCGGATATGAAGTGAACGACCGGTATAAAAAATATAATGCCCGGCTGAAGTTTAACCTTGCTATCCCGTTAGCAGAAGAAAATAAAGCCTGTATCAGCGGTGAAATAATGAAAGGATTGAAGAAGCCGTTCCAATGTCCCAATTTTGGTACCCTTTGTAAACCGGAGCATCCCCTGGGAGCACCCATGGTGAGCAGCGAGGGTGCCTGTGCCGCCTACTATCATTATTCATCCGTGAAAACGGTACAAACAGTTTGAAATGATCACCAGTTGCCCCATACCTAAATTCGATTTTGATATCATTACCCTGGGACATGGCAGCGGCGGTTTGCTTACCCACAAGTTACTGGAGAGTGGTGTGTTCGATTTATTTAAAAATGATCTGCTGGATCAACAGCATGACGGCGCCTCTTTTTCTTTGTCAGGTGATGTGGCTTTTAGTACAGACAGTTATGTGGTTACTCCCATTTTCTTTCCGGGGGGAAATATCGGCGACCTGGCGGTTAACGGTACCATAAACGACCTTGCCATGTGCGGGGCCAAAGCCAAATACCTTTCCTTATCATTTATTTTGGAAGAAGGATTGACGATGGAGGAATTCTGGAAAATTTTGGTAAGCATAAAAGAGGCAGCCAATAAGGCAGATGTAAAAATTGTAACCGGGGATACCAAAGTGGTGGAGAAAGGTAAGGGAGATAAAGTATTTGTTAATACGTCTGGTATTGGCATCATGCATCCCAAAGCAAAGATTCACCATAATAATATACAGGCAGGCGATAAGATTATTATCAGTGGCAAACTTGCTAATCACGGCATTACCATTATGAGCCTTAGAAAAGGACTGGAATTTGAAACAACTATTCAAAGTGATACAACTGCCCTGCATTTTACAGTAATGAAACTGCTGGATGAATATGGAGAAGCAATCCGGTTTCTCCGGGATCCAACACGGGGAGGCCCTGCCTCTGTTTTGAATGAAATAGCCAGCCTTACACATCTTGGATATCACCTGTATCAATCTGCATTACCGATAGACCCGCAGGTAGAAGGTGCCTGTGAAATGCTGGGATTGGATCCTTTATATATTGCCAATGAAGGCATTTTTTTAGCTGTTGTAAGGCCTGATGTATCAAAGGAAATAGTGTCAATGCTAAACAACGACAGTAATGGAACTCATGCCGCCGTCATTGGGGAAGTAACAACCACCAATCCCGGTAAGGTGATACTCAGCAGTAGTATTGGCGGGCAACGGGTGGTAGGCTTTCTGCCCGGTGAGCAATTACCCCGTATCTGCTGATATTTCCTTTCACATATTTATGTGATAATTTCTTCCCGGCTAACATTTATCTTCGCTTTTCTTTCAAGCAAAGGCATATGAAAATCTAAAACAGGTTCGATCTTTTTTTAACCCTGATTCCGGGGCAGAACCTGGCATATTAAGACCGTTCATCAATCTGCAGCAATTATTGCTGTCTTTCGTTTTCATTTATTTTACTTTCATTAACCGGTACAGGCACTTTGTGATTATACCGGACAAACCAACAATCATGTCGAATCAAACTAAAACCAATAAACTTTCTTACTTTTTTTCGCTGGTATGGCAATCACTTAAGGGTGGCGAACATGATTATACACAAGGCAGTATTCGTGGTGCCATTGTATTGCTGGCTATTCCTATGATCCTGGAATTAAGCCTTGAGAGTGTTTTTGCCCTTGTAGATATTTTCTTTGTCAGCAAATTGGGATCCAATGCCATCCAGACAGTAGGCCTGACGGAGTCTGTAATAACTATTGTTTATTCTTTGGCAATCGGGTTAAGTACTGCGGCTACTGCTATGGTGGCCAGAAGGGTGGGAGAAAAAAATCCTGGTGCAGCGGCACATGCCGGAATGCAGGCACTTATTCTTTCGCTGATGGCAACCGTCGTTATCAGTATGGCAGGCCTTGTCTTTGCTCCTGATATTCTGAAATTGATGGGAGCCACTTCAGATGTAGTAAAAGAAGGAGCCGTATTTACCCGCATTATGCTCGGCGGCAGTGTTGTAATCATTCTCCTGTTTCTGATCAATGGTATTTTCAGGGGGGCCGGCAATGCAGCCATCGCCATGCGCAGCTTGTGGATAGCGAGTATCATTAATATTTTTTTATGCCCCGCCTTTATTAACGGATGGGGTCCATTGCCGGAACTGGGACTAAAAGGAGCTGCCATTGCTACGGTTATCGGCAGGGGTGCCGGTGTACTATACCAGGTTTACCACCTGATGCATGAAGAAAAAGGGGCCATCAATTTTACCAGGGAGCATTTTATCATTGATTTTCCGCTGATGAAATCATTGATAAAGATTGCATGGCCCGCTACATTTCAGTTCATCATAGCATCAGGTAGCTGGATTGTGCTCACCCACCTGGTGGCAGTTACCGGAGGTACTCATGCATCCGCCGGTTACCAGATTGCTATCCGAAATGTAGTATTCTTTATCCTGCCGGCATGGGGATTGAGCAATGCTGCGGCTACACTGGTTGGTCAGAACCTGGGCGCAAAACAAACAGAAAGGGCGGAAAAAAGTGTTTTACTGACTACAAAGTATAATGCACTCTTTATGTCAGGGGTTATGTTATTATTTATATTTTTTGCAAAGCCCATCATCAGCATTTTTACCAGTGAGGAAAAAGACCTTGCTTTTGGTGCTCAGGCATTACAGATTATTGGTACCGGGTATATTTTCTATGGAGTGGGTATGGTAATGATGCAGGCGCTTAATGGTGCCGGCGATACAAAGACACCCACCTGGATTAATTTTTTTGGATTCTGGTTGTTCCAGATTCCGCTGGCTTACCTGCTGGTAAAGGGTTTAAATATGGGAGTAAAAGGGGCCTTTATTGCCATTCCTGTTGCTGAAACAGTTATGGCTATTACAGCCTATTATTATTTTAAGAAAGGGAAGTGGAAGGAGGTGAAAGTTTAAATAGACAACAGATGGGGTCATTCAGTAATTTCGGGCTGTATATTCAGAAGCCGTTTCCTTTCTTCAATTTTAAAAATGCATATGGGCAATAATGTTATTGATCAGAACAGGGTAAGACAGTTCTTTTTTATCATTATAATACTGTTATTAGGCATCCTCCTTTTTTGGGAGCTGTATACTTTCCTGCCTGCTCTTTTGGGTGCTATTACCTTATATATACTCATGCACCGCTGGATGTTCTACCTTACCGAAAAGAAGAAATGGAATAAAGGGCTTGCAGCCACCCTGCTGATGTTGTTTTCATTCATTGTTATCCTGCTGCCGGTAGGCTTATTAATTAATATGCTTTCATCAAAGGTCAGCTATGCTATTTCTCATTCTGCAGAACTGACTACGGCCCTGAAAAAAGTAGTGACCGATGTGGAAACAACATACAATGTGACCATAGCCAGTGAACAGAATATTAATAAACTGGGAAATGTAATGGCCGAGAGCCTTCCCAAAATCCTTGGCGCCACATTCAATACACTAAGTACCATCTTCTTCATGTATTTCATTCTTTACTTCATGCTGATGAATGCAAGGAAAATGGAGGATGCATTATATGAATATATACCGCTGAAGGATGAGAATGTGTCTAAAATCGGTAAAGAGGTGAATATGATGGTAGTCTCAAACGCCATTGGTATTCCGCTGATTGCCTTTGCACAGGGTGTTGTGGGTTTGATAGGCTATTTGATCATCGGAGTAGATGAACCCTTTTTCTGGTTTGGTGTCACATGTATCGCCGGCATGTTACCGGTAGTGGGTGCCGCATTGGCCTACGTTCCGCTTTCTATAATATTATTTGCCAACGGACAGACAGGCCAGGGTATCGCATTGCTCATATTTGGATTTGGCATCATCGGGCTGGTGGATAATGTGCTTCGCTTTACGCTGCTGAAAAAGATGGCCAATGTTCATCAGCTGGTTACTATATTCGGTGTCATTGTGGGGTTGAACCTTTTCGGGTTCCTCGGTTTGATCTTCGGTCCCCTGCTAATATCAATGTTTGTCCTTCTGTTAAAGATCTATACCAGTGAGTTCGTTACCAAACAAAGGGAAGCACATAAAGTGATGGAGAATTAAAACAGTGCGTTTAGATTTTTGGGGTATCGGTAGTAATTTTCCTGTGAGAGTTCACTGCGGTATTGCGTACTTCTTCGTAAAGAAGTAAAAAACAATCCTTTATTGCTATAAAGTTTAACAAACGGATAATATTTTAGCAACGGCTATCGTTTCATATATCCTTTCCGAGCAACAGCCCACTTAAAGGGCCCCTCGGAGAAAAACCGTACCTGAGTGAGAAAACTTATTATTCCAATATCCGTGGGGATAATGTGTACTTCGTTTACCATTATTGTACCCGAAAAACTTCAACCTGTTGCTGCTGTTGAACTAGCTGTGCCTGCAGCAAGTCCTGCCACAGTAAAAACCCCTTCAGCAACACTACTTTTCAATAATCTTGAACTCGAAAAAGCCGGTTTGTCGAAAGAAGCATTTGATCTTGCCTGGAACGGATACCAGAAATTATTATCAAACGGAAAGCTTTCTAAAAGCAGTTATCTAAGTATTTGTGATTTCAGCCAGTCATCCGGCAAAAAGCGTTTATATATTATAGATGTTGTGAATGGTAACCTGTTATACAATACCTGGGTGGCACATGGACGAAACAGCGGCGGGGAATTTGCTACAAAATTTTCAAATACACCGGAATCATTGCAGAGCAGCCTTGGATTTTATATTACTTCAGATACATATTTTGGTGAACATGGTTTGTCGCTGCGTATAAAAGGTGTTGATCCCGGTTTCAATGATAAAGCAATGGCCCGCAATATTGTAATTCATGGTGCAAAATATGTAGATGCGGCAAGGGCAAAGTCCGGTATAATGATGGGAAGAAGTTTTGGCTGTCCGGCTTTACCACAAAAAGAATCTGCCGGCATCATCAACACAATAAAAAATGGTTCCTGTCTTTTTATTTATCATCCCAATAAACATTACCTGCAGGGCTCAAAAATATTAAACGGCTGATTGGACACAAACAAGGATGGATGATTACAAAAAGCTCAACTCACCCTATGGTTGGGCTTTTTTGTTTTATGGCTATAATAACTTTGTTAAGCCCTGTTGGATACTGATATATCCCATTATACTCATGGCTGCCACCACCAGCCAGCCGATGATCTGCAGCACCAGCGAATGTTTATAGTCTTTCACCACGGAAGTTTTATTAACGGCTAAAAGTATTATGGCCAGCGCAAGGGGTAAAATAAGTCCGTTTATGGCACCGGCCAATACCAGCAGCTTTACCGGATTACCTATGGAAATAAAGAGGAATGTGGAAACGAGAATAAATGCACTGATAATGATCTTTTCATTTTTCCCCACAAATGGTACCAGTGTTTTCCAGAACGAAATTGTTGTAAATGATGCCCCGACTACTGAGGTAATCGCCGCACTCCAGATTACAACGCCAAAGAATTTATAACCTAATTGACCGGCAGCAGATTGAAAAACAGAAGCGGCCGGATTAGATGCTGCCAGTTTTATTCCCTGCGCCACTACTCCCAATGCTGCGAGGAATAATAAATAACGCATCAATGAAGTAATAAGAATACCGCTCACTGAACTTTTGGTAACTGGTCCAACAGCTTGTTTACCCTTAATGCCGGCATCCAGTAAACGGTGTGCACCGGCAAAAGAAATATATCCGCCTACTGTGCCGCCCACCAGTGTTACTATTTTTAGTACATCTATTTTTTCGGGCCAGATCGTTCTGAATATTGCTTCAGAAACCGGTGGACGGGATACAAAGACTACATAAAGTGTTAACCCAATCATCAAAAGTCCAAGCATCTTTACAAAAAGATCTATCAGTTTTCCGGCTTCTTTGTACCAGAAAATTGACAAAGCAAGGCCACAACTGATTAATGCACTGGTTTTCACATCTATGCCGGTAAGTACATTCAGGCCCATACCTGTGCCTGCTATGTTGCCGATATTAAATACAAGTCCGCCAAAAGCGATTAGGGCTGCCAGTAAAAAGCCTGTTCCCGGAAATATTTCATTGGCAATATCCTGTGCCCTTTTTTCACTGACGGTAATGATGCGCCAGATATTGAGTTGCGCACCAATATCCAATAAAATGGAAATGGCGATTACAAAACCAAAACTGGTGAAAAGCTGCTCTGTAAAGAGAGAGGTTTGTGTAAGAAACCCCGGTCCAATGGCAGACGTAGCCATCAGGAAAGCTGCACCGGCTATGGCAGAGTTTTTTTTCATCATCCCATAATAGCTTTATGAATGGCTTTTGCCAGTTCCACAGCATGGGCGCCATCACCATGCAGGCATACAGTATCTGCAACAATCGCAATTTCTTTTCCGCTGGTGGTGGTTACCGTACCCTTC
Organism: Chitinophagaceae bacterium; assembly: GCA_036275415.1. GTDB lineage: Bacteria > Bacteroidota > Bacteroidia > Chitinophagales > Chitinophagaceae > JJ008. Next base: position 25,795 of record DASUDW010000286.1, read on the forward strand.
TGCAACATTTGTAAAACCTGTCCAACTGCCTTTTCCTCCTCGCTGATGAGTGCATTAGCATATTTTCTTGGTGTAAGTGATCCGTCATCCTGGTAAGTACGATCAGCAAATACTTCGTTGGCCGTGTTCAGCCCGATTTTTTGTGCTTGTTTTATGGATTCGCTCCCGCTAAGTCCGTACAAGATCAGCGCAGGATCAAAATCTTTAACTGCCCTTGCTATAGTGCCGGCTATCACTGCATCGGCAGCCGACATATTATATAATGCACCATGCGGTTTCACATGGCGGATCTTAACATTCATTGTATCTGCAACAAATGAAAAGATGATCAGTTGCTGTATGATCAGTTCATAGATTTCACTTTCCGGCAGATGATATGCTGTTCGGCCAAAACCTGCCTTATCGAGGAAAGAGGGGTGGGCGCCAATATTTACATTGTGTTGCTGGCATAGTTCCACCGTTTGCTGAATAGAATAAACATCACCCGCATGATAGCCACAGGCAATATTGGCGGATGTTATGTAGGGCATGATGAGGGCATCATTGCCTGTACCTTCACCCAAATCGCAATTAAAGTCTGCCGCCATGCAAAAACTCTTTTAGCCTGAAAGTACAGGCATTTTGTAATTGTTGCAAATGCTGTTGTTGCTGAACATATAATTCTTCTGCCTTCAGGTGGCTGGTAAGACGAAAATGAATTTTATCTCCGGCCTTGTATTGTGCCAGTTTCGAATGGTGTGCGGTAATTACATGCGCCAGTCTTGGGTAACCACCGGTGGTCTGGTGATCGGCCGTTAAAATAATAACCCGCCCGTCCGGCAATAACTGCACGGTGCCAAAGCTTACGGCTGATGATAAAACTTCTTCATGGGTAAGAACGGGCAATGGTAAATTATTAAGCCGGTAACCCATACGGTCTGATTGACGGGTAACCACAAAGGAGGTCATACTAAAATTTTCTTTTGCTTCCTGTGTAAGCCTGTCCCATTCATGCCCTGTAATTACTAATAAACCATTGATATCCTCCTTCCATTTTATTTGGGCCCTCCAGGGAAGTACCCTGTAGCCCGTTTGATTCAAATGAAGGGCAAAGGATGTCTGGCGGATCATCAACTCATCATTTTTTTGCAACTTTCGACCGCCGAAGCCGCCAATACCTGCTTTAAGATGGGTGCTCCTGCTGCCCAGCC
>DASUDW010000287.1:0-9564 GCA_036275415.1 Chitinophagaceae bacterium
CGTTGTTGATTGTCAATCGGCAGGTAACCGGTAAACTGGAACTGTTGTCCGTTCATGCCGCTGCCCATCAAAGCCAATAATACAGAACTGGGTCCGACAAGGGGTTTGATTACTGCATTCATATCCTGTGCCACAGCAATAAGCGATTGACCGGGATCAGCTACACCCGGGCATCCTGCTTCACTTACGATTCCGATATTATTTCCTTCTGCCAGCAGTTTTTTAAATTTTGCCGGTGCTTTTTCATCAATAATATGCCAGGTATAATTGTCAATCACCATGTCCTTCCATATCCTTTTGAAATAGCGCCTTGTTGTTCTTTCGTTTTCGACAAAGAATACCTGGCAATCGTTGATTGCATCCTTAACATAGCCGGGAATGGCATTCATGCCGTCTTCATGCAGCAGTGATGGTATAAGGTAAACAATGCCCATCAGGTATTTTTTACTTTTTGAACGCTAAGGGTAGCCGCAATGATGGCATAGGCAGGCGCCAAAATCAGGATTATATGCATCAGGTAAAATAGCATACCATTGCCAATGGCCAATCCCTTGTGCCTGCCGGTAAAAGAAATACTCTGTTGCGGATTGAACCCGAGCCTCGCAAAACTGTAATCAAGCATGGAGAAGCCAAAGTAATAGCATTCCATAAAAAGGGCTATCAGTGGTGTTATCCATCCCGCTACGGGTACCAGTGAAAGAAGTATCAATGCAATTAAATAAACTGATTGCCATCCGCAATTTCGCAAGGCCAGTTTACTGTTACGGATGCAATCTTTTTTTAGTTCAGGCCAGTTGAAATGGTGGTCCCTGTTCTCAATTATTGCTTCTGTCTTTTCACTTAAATAAGCAAATGCCGGTGATCCGATTATCAGGATCAGGTATTTAAAAAACGAAAAGTAAAAAAGCACCAGTACCAGGCGCAGCATCATGCCTGTCATCACAAAGAAAAAGCTCAGCCATTCACTTCTTTCTTTTTGCAGCCAGTTTTCAATTCCCAGCTGGTGGCTTATCCATGAAACCACTTTATCAGAAGATTGCCAGAAAAAGAACATTCCTACAATAAAGAGTATCGTGTAAATAAAGCCGGGAATCAGTATCCATTTAAACAATCGATGGTTACGGATAAAAAGCCGTGCTTCTTCCCAGCCCTGAAATGCTATTACAATTTCTTTTAACAATCACTTATTTTGAGCTCTAAATATAGTGAATGCAGCATAGCGAATGGTGAATAGCTGCTAAAAAATGACAGTTTTTATATGAAAAAGCTGCCCAAAAATTTTTACCAACGGGACGATGTTTTGCAGATAGCAAGGGAACTGCTTGGCAAAGTGCTGGTAACAAAATGGCCAGATGAATCCGGCATCGTACAGGTAACATCCGGCCGTATTGTGGAAGTAGAAGCTTATGCAGGAGTAAAGGATAAAGCCTCACATGCCTGGGCAGGCAGAAGAACTTCCCGTAATGAAGTAATGTATGCAGCCGGAGGTGCAGTTTATGTATATCTGTGCTATGGTATTCATCACCTTTTTAATGTGGTAACACATACTAAAGATGTGCCACATGCCATTCTCATAAGAGCATTAGAACCTTTATCCGGCATTGGGTGGATGTTAAAAAGAAGCGGGAAGAGCAAAGCAGATTTTACGCTGACAAGGGGCCCGGGAAATCTTTCAAAAGCTTTGGGTCTTCATACGAAGCATAGCGGATTATCTCTAACCGGAAATGAACTTTATATTGCCGATGATGGTTTCAGGTATACAAAAAAAGAATGGGCGGCCTCACCGAGAATTGGGGTTGATTATGCCGGGAAAGATGCCCTGCTTCCTTACCGGTTTTATGTAAAAGGAAATGATTATGTGAGCGGTAAACCTAAATAGATTGTAATTTACCTTCAAATCTGGCTGCTTGACAAAACAACAAATCAAATATCTATCGCTGTTTTCAGGAATTGTTCTGTCTCTTCTTTTATACATCATCAATCCGTTTCAGGTGCCGGAACAGGCTGCAAGGGTACTGGCCGTAGCAGCATTAATGATTACCTGGTGGATAACTGAAGCATTGCCCATGCCGGTAGTGGCTTTGTTGCCGCTGATTCTTTTTCCATTATTGGAGATAAACTCTATTAAAGAAACATCCAAACTGTACGGCAATGAAGTGATTTTCCTTTTTATGGGCGGGTTTATGCTTGGCCTCGCCATTGAAAAGTGGAACCTGCACCGCCGCATTGCGTTAACAATTGTAAATGTAACAGGTACCAGCAGTAACAGGATAGTGCTGGGGTTTATACTGGCGACAGGATTGCTAAGTATGTGGTTGAGTAACACAGCTACCACTATGATGATGTTCCCGATTGCCATGTCTGTAATTGCCGTTATGAGAGATAATAGTGATGAAAAGGGAAACTATACCAATTTTAACCTTTGCCTGATGCTGGCTATAGCTTATGCTTCCAATTTTGGTGGCATTTCAACTATTATCGGCACTCCGCCGAATGTGCAGTTTGTAAACTATTTTGAAAAAAAATACGGCAATATCGATTTTACTGACTGGATGCTGGTGTGTACTCCTTTAGCATTATTGCTGATGTTTTCCTTATACTTAATTACAACCCGGTTGTTATTTCCCAGTCATATACAAAAAAGCGAAGCTGCTCATAAGCACATAAAATCAGAACTGGGCAAATTGGGTAAACTTTCCGTTTCAGAACGCAGGGTCTTATATATATTTTGTTCTACAGCCTGTCTTTGGATATTCAAGGATATCATCAATAACAGCCAATCCTGGTTCAGATTGGATGATAATATGATTGCCATCATGGGTGCAGTGGCTCTTTTTATTTGTCCTGCCGGAAAAAAATCTCATTTAGTTAAAACTTCAGAAAAGGAAGAGGAGAATACTCCGACGTTACTCGAGTGGACGGACACAAAAGAAATGGCCTGGGGTATTTTATTATTATTCGGTGGAGGCATTGCGCTGGCAGATGCATTGGAAAAAGCCGGATTGATTCAGCAGTTGGGCGCCTGGATGGGTCAATATGCCGGCAGCGGAATCATTTTGGTGCTTACAGTAGTTATTATTTCAATTTTTATTAGTGAGGTTATGAGCAATGTGGCACAAGTAATTGTATTTGCACCCGTTGTTTGTTCATTGGCTGAACATGTGGGCATGAATCCACTTTTATTAGGCTTACCCATGACACTGGCTGCCAGTTGTGCCAGTATGCTGCCAATGGGAACACCGCCGAATGCAATAGCCTTTGCAAGTGGCCATATCCGGTTAAAGCAAATGGTAAAGGCCGGCCTGGTAATGAACCTGGTGGCTGTAGTGCTGATCACCTTATTTTCCTGGTATATTGTTCCATTAATAATGAAGCTGTAAATAAAAAATGCGGGTTATTTAACCCGCATTTTTTCTGGAATAGTAATAAGATCAGAATCGGGGACAATTTAATTTTTTTGCATTGGGGTCAACAGGTTTCTTAATGTAAATAAGGGAAATTTCCATTCCACCTCTTGTATTGGTTGCCGGTCTCAGGCTTGAAGTATTTGCATCATAGGTGGCACCAATATGTATGCCGGAGAACTCCAACCCGATATATGGTATAATCGCATCGTTGAACCTGTACCAGCTACCCAGGTAAACATTGGTGGGGTTTTCATCATTTCCGTTCACATTATACATAAATGCCCCGCCCACTACAGTATTAGTAGCTTTAGCCTGCATGCTATAAATGCCGGAAAAATGTACGGCATGATAAGAGCCGACCGGTATTTTTCCACCTGCCTGCAGGGTTGTTCTGGCATTTAACAGGAATTGGCCTCCCTGGAAGCTTTCTTTGGGCCGGTTTATGTGGTACATTGATGCACCGACATAGAAATTATTATATCCGTTGGTGCTGCCATTGTACATTACCCCTGCATTTATATCAACATAGCTGACATTGATCTGTTTGTTGGTGAATATCTCACCGGTTGTTCCCGGTACAAAACCCAGTGGGGTTAATTCGTCTTCAAAGTAAACTTTTGTTACATCCAGTCGCTTGTTCACATAGCCACCCTGAAAACCGGCTCCGATGGAATGGTATCCATTTTCATCTAACCCCTTGTGGTACGAAAGGGACAAACCAGCCATGTTGGTAACCAATACACCATCGCCAGCACGGTCAGTAAAACCTAAGATGCCAACCCCCATCTGGTCTATATCAGGAATCCGGCCCTTCATAACTCCAAAGTCCACAGATGCAGTTTTTGTTACAAATGCATTGTTTATGGTTGGCCACTGATTTCGGTAATTGCCGGCAACACGAAAGCTGCCGTCGAATTTCCCTGTAAGTGCAGGGTTAAGTGTCAGGGGTGAAGCAAAAAATTGGGAAAAATTGGGGTCCTGGGCATTTGTCACACTTACCAAAGCCACACCAACCAAAAGAGTAAAAAAGATTTTTTTCATCACTGCAGGTAAAATTATTTCACTTTTCAGAATGGGAAAGGTCCAGCAATTAAACGCTTTTTTGTCCTTCAAATTGCTTATCCAGCTCCGTTCCGGTACGATTTCGATAGCTATCGGGGATGAAAAATACGATAAATTACAGACCCGCAAAAAGTAATTCCCCCTGATTTGTAGAATTAATTCTAACCGATGGTTAGTTTTCAATAAATCAGCAGTTTATAATGGGATCAAAAATGACCCCGGCAATTTTTTAATTCTGGATCTTAGTGCCAAAAGCCAGGTCTCCGGCATCGCCAAGACCAGGTACGATATAGCCTTTTGCCGTTAATTCATCATCAATATCACCGCACCAGATGGTTACATGGGGAGCTTCCCTTTTTACGTATTCAATGCCCACAGTACAGGCTATGGCAGCAACAATATGAATAGAGGCAGGACTTCCTTCATCTTTCAGGTATTGGATGGTTTTTACCAATGAGGCACCCGTAGCCAGCATGGGATCAGAAATGATCAAAACCCTGTTTTCCAGTTCCGGGCAGGATATGTATTCCAGGCTTATTTCAAAACTGCCATCTTTATGGTGTTTCCGGTAGGCTGAAATAAAGGCGTTATCTGCTTTATCAAAATAATTGAGCAAACCCTGATGGAGCGGTAGCCCGGCCCTTAAAATAGTGGCAAGTACGGGTTGTTCTTTCAACATTTTGTGTTCAGCTGTTCCAAGCGGGGTTTGTACTTCCTGAACCTCAAAGGGTAATACCTTACTTATTTCATAAGCTGCCACTTCACCGATCCTTTCCAGGTTACGTCGAAAACGCATCCGGTCGTTTTGAATGTTCACATCCCTTAATTCTGCTACCCAGTTACTTACCAATGAATGCTGCTCACTTAAATTAACGATCATCAATTGAAAATTTAATATTGTTGATTGAATATTGAGGAACAATCAAAACCTTTGTAACGGCTGTTAAAAACAGCAAAACGTAAGTTCCCCGTCGAAGACAAAAATACTATTTGCAGGCGGGCGGGTAAAATCTGAATATTAATTGTAAAATCTGAGAAATGTTATATCGGGCAATTGGAGTAATGAGCGGCAGTTCGCTGGATGGACTGGATATCGCTTTTGTTGAGTTCCAGGAGCAGGGAGGGAAATGGAGTTATGAAATACTGCAGGCTGAATGCTATCCATATTCTGCTGAATGGACAGAAAAACTAAAAAATGCCATCAATCTGCAGGCAAGGGAATACCTGTTATTGCACTCAGCTTACGGTCATTATATCGGGCAGGAAATCAACCGGTTTATTGATACCCATCAGTTGCATTACCAGGTGTCGGTCATTGCCTCCCATGGCCATACCAGTTTTCATTTGCCGGCACAACAAATGACTGCACAATTGGGAGATGGCGCTGCCATTGCTGCTAAAACGCAGTTGCCTGTGGTTTCGGATCTGAGAGCATTGGATGTGGCTTTTGGCGGTCAGGGGGCACCGATTGTTCCGATAGGGGAGAAATTTTTGTGGAGTGATTATCAATATTTTTTAAATATCGGTGGCATTGCCAATATTTCAGTGGCCGGCGAGCCCCCTTCAGGAGGAATTGGATTTGATGTTTGTCCGGCCAACCGGGTTTTAAATATGCTGGCCAACGATGCCGGAAAGCCTTTTGATGAAGATGGAGAAATGGCAGCATCCGGGATAGTGAACATAGCTCTTTTGGAAAAATTAAACTCATTGGATTACTACAGCAAGTCCTATCCCAAGTCCCTGGCCAATGATTTTGGAACAGATGTGGTTTATCCTTTGATAAAATCAGCAGGCTTGAACATACCTGATGCCCTAAGAACCTTCACAGAGCATATTGCGATGCAGATAAACCGATCCATCTCTGCATTTAAAAAAGATAATCCCCGGGCTTTAAATGATAACCTTCTCGTTACGGGTGGCGGAGCATTGAATAAATTCTTAGTGAAAAGGCTTTCTGCATTACTGAACGCTGATAGCATTGAGGTAATAGTGCCTGACACAAAACTGGTAAACTATAAAGAAGCCCTTATTATGGCTTTTATAGGGGTGTTGCGCTGGCGCCAGGAGTATAATGTGCTTTCTTCGGTAACCGGTGCTAGCCGGCAAAGTATTGGCGGGGCACTATGGACGGGCCAGGAAGCCTGATAAAAATCACTTTTTATCGTCATTTTCATCATTTTCAGGCCGGTAGTTAAAAAGTAGTTTAGTTATCAATAATGATACTTGCCTGATGGGTAGTAAGATAAATATCTTCGGCCAGGACATTCTGACTGAAAAGGAGGAGTTTTGCCAGTTACAACAAAATTTCATTCCTCAGTACGAAGCTGTTTTCCATGATAAGATGGCACCTAAAACGGTGGTAGTTATCCCCAGCCTCACTCTCGATCCGGTCATTTTAGCGAAAGTTGATGGAATAGTTCATTACGAAGAAAGGCTTTTGTGCTTGTTATTATTGCTTCGGATGCCTAAAACCCATGTTATTTACGTTACCAGTACACCAGTTGACCCGATAATTATTGATTACTATCTGCATCTTTTGCCGGGTATTACCGGTCATCATGCCAGGCAGCGGTTACACTTTTTCAGTTGTTATGATTCATCCCCACAGGTCTCACTCACAGAGAAAATATTGGCACGGCCAAGATTAATAAACCGTATAAAAGCTGCCATTCCTGCCGGACACCTGGCACACCTGGCCTGTTTCAACGTAACCGATCATGAGCGGAAACTGGCGGTTATGCTGGATCTTCCGGTTTATGGTTGTAATCCGGATTTATTGTATTGGGGTACCAAATCCGGCAGCCGGGAAATCTTCAGGGAAAGCGGAGTGGAAATGCCTCCGGGGTATGAAAACCTGCAAAACGAAGAAGAAATCATTGATGCCCTTACAGACCTGCATTACCATTATCCGCAATTGAGAAAGGCTGTAATAAAAATGAATGACGGTTTTAGCGGTGAAGGAAATGCAGTGTTTTGTTTTGACAAGTTGTTTGCCCCGGATAATATTGAGCAGCAGATCAGGCAATTATTGCCTTTATCTCTTGAAATTGTAGCCAGCGGACTTTCCTATGAAATGTACATGAAGAAGTTTGAAAGTATGGGAGGTATAGTGGAGGCATATGTGGAAGGAAAACAGGTGTCATCTCCTTCGGTGCAGTGCCGCATCAATCCACTGGGTAAAATTGATGTCATTTCTACCCACGACCAGGTAATGGGCGGACTGGAAAAACAGATCTTTTTGGGCGGGATATTCCCTGCAGATGAAGAATACAGGATCGAAATCGGTCAACTGGGCCAACGTATTTCCGAGGCGCTAAGAAGTAAAGGGGTGCTAGGCAGGTTTGGAATCGATTTTCTGTCTGTTAAAGACGAAGGCACCTGGAAGCATTACGCAATAGAGATTAATTTGCGGAAAGGCGGCACCACACATCCCTATATTATGCTGCAGTTTTTAACTAATGGTGATTATAATGCTGCCACCGGTAAATTCCTGTTGCCCAACGAAGATGAGAAATGCTACATTTTTACCGACAATTTACATGATGAAAGTTTTAAGGGTTTAACACCTGAAGATCTTATCGAAATTGCCGTACAAAACCAATTGCATTATGACAATACCAAAGAAGAAGGTGTAATGTTTCATCTTATCGGTGCATTATCCCAGTATGGTAAAATCGGTATTGTATGTATTGCCAGCACACCGGAACGGGCAAGGTATTTCTATAACAAAACCATTGATGTCCTCAGGGCGGAGTGTTGCTGAAAAAGTAATAGGTTAATCATTAGTTCAGGGAGCAACTCCAGATCAACTGGTAAGGTTCACTTTTACCTTTAATGCAGGTAAACAGGAAACAGGTGATAAAAGGCATGTTGATAAGTTCACCGTTATCTGCATTGATGGCCATTGTTCCGCTAACATAAGTTTCTGTAGAAGAAGTTTCCAGGGCTTTCAGGCCGCGGGGCATCAGTTGTGTGCCATATCCTAATTCGTAACGGCGGTAGGCGAGCCGTTCCACCAGGTTCTGCACCAGCTCTGGCTGGTCGAAGGCGGCGGAGATGAGCAGATGCTTTTTCATAATAAAAGGGTTTTTGTTTCGGCCCTTTTCCTTCTGCACTTTGCCACCCTTCAGAGGGCTTTGTAACCTTGTTTATGAATTAGATGCTGCGATGGTCGTTTTTGGTTATTAAGGGAATGTGAAAGTTCAAAACCAGTATTCTGTTTAGGTTGATTACTGTTCATTGAAGAAGGTAAAGATTTACCCTTTCTAAACAAACTCAAACCTGTCCCCATCAAACAATCCCTTGTCGCTCAATTTCAAATGGGGGATAACTAACAGTGCCATAAAGGAAAGTGTCATAAAGGGTGCTGCCAGTTTGCTGCCGAGTTCTTTGGCCTCCCGGTCAATTTGCGTATAAGCCTCCGCTACTATATAACCATCTTCGTTACTCATCAGTCCGGCTACTGCCAGCGCTACCACCGATTCTGATTGCATGCTGAGTTTCCCATCCGGTGACTGATAATTGGTGGCTACGCTTACACCGCCTTTTTTTTCAATCACCTTGTTTACAGCCCTGCAAATGCTGTCATCATCTACACCTACCGCAACAATATTATGGCTGTCATGTGCTACAGAAGAAGCCAATGCACCCTGTTTCAGTCCAAAATTTTTGATAAAGGCTTTGGCTACCGGAGTATCTGAATAGCGGTTTACCACTACGATCTTTAAAATATCTCTGTCAATGTCACTCACTATTTTGCCGTCCGCAACTTTTGGTTCATAGTATAGTTTATTAGTAATAAGCTGACCATCTAATGCCTCAATAACCGGTATCTCCTTTTCACCATTCCATGCAACTGAAAAGTCCTCAATATTCCTTTTGCTACAGGAGAAGTTGTTTATCACTCCCGACTCCTTGCTTCTGATTAACGACTTTCCTTCATCTGCCACCAGTTCACCATTGATATACGTTTTTACAACTTCAAAATTCGCCAGGTCTTTTACTACAATAAAATCTGCCGGGTCACCTTCTCTAAGCAAGCCAACATCCAGTTTATAATGCTCAACCGGGTTCACACAGGCAGCTTTTAGAATTT
>DASUDW010000288.1:0-13023 GCA_036275415.1 Chitinophagaceae bacterium
TGTCTGCCACCCTTGCTACATGTATTTGTTTATAATTCTTCTTTGTTAAAAAGGGTATCAGTTGACGGGTGTCGGACAGTTTTTCTTTAGCTTCTACATAATGGACCCTGATACCCTTTTTTTCAAGGAAGGACTGATACATTTTCATCGTGGCCCTGTGCAGAACAATTTTTTGCTTATGAAACCGGTATTGGCTGAAGAAAAGAAATTCTTCAACCAGAAATACATCCCTGTTTTTACTGATAGCCGGGTGATGGGAAAACAATTGGTGTGGAAAAACAATTACTGCACCGTCCATATGTCAATCCAACAATTTAGGGAGCTTCTTTGTTGTATTACCAAACAACAAAAAATGGAAACAGTGAAAGGGAAAAATATACTGGTCGTTGGTGCCACCGGCGGTATTGGTTCGAATGCAGCCCGGCTGCTGGCCGGCAGCGGCGCTAACCTTTTTCTCACCGGCAGAAATACCAATAAGCTATCAGAATTAGCTGCTGTACTCAGTATCCCAGGTGAGCAAACCTTTTCAGTTGATATTGCTAATGCTGCTTCAGTTGCCGCTTTAAAAGAGCAATATTTCTCCGTTTTCCCTACAATTGATATTATGGTCAATGCTTCGGGACTTGGTATTATAAAGCCAATCGAAAATTTAACCGAAGATGATTTCCTGCAATCCATTCATTGTAATTTATTCGGCGCTTTTTTGCTGGTTAAGTCATTTTTGCCAGCCATGAAAGAAGCTAAAAAAGGGCTGATCATCAATATACCCGGTGTGCTGGGAAAAGCGCCAATGGCTGGTGCCGCAGCCTATAGTGCCGGTAAATATGGACTTACCGGTATGATGCAGAGTATCCGGGAAGAATTAAAAAGAACAGAGATCAGGATCACCAATATTTTTTTAGGAGGGGTTGATTCTTCATTTTGGGATAATATTGACCTGCGGGTACAGCGGGATAAAATGATCAGAACGGAAGAAGCCGCCAGGGCTGTCTGGTTCCTTTGCCAGCAACCGGCCAGCGGGGTAGTTAGCGAAATGGTTTTACAACCGTTTAATCACCAGGTCATCTGATCCAGGTCTTGTTATAATTTCCGGCTTTCGGCTATTTTTGCGGCGGTTAACGATTTAAGTAAGGAACAGCTATTAAAACTTGCCGTATGAGTAACACAGCTCCCCGTGTCATATCTTTTGACAATACTGAACTGGCCTTTCAATACAAATCAGATAAAGAATTAAAAAAAGCCAATTTCCTTTTCAGCATGATGGCCCGGCCATGGCTGGTAAAAATAGGGGCTAAAATGGCGCCGTGGTCGCTGAAGGTTGGTTTACCGGTGAAAGGCATTATACGAAATACCATCTTTTCACAGTTTGTTGGTGGTGAAACACTGGAACAGATTGCCCCTGTAGCACAAATGCTGGCAAAGTACAATGTAAAGATTATTCTGGATTATGGCGTAGAAGGAAAGGAAGGGGAAGATAATTTTGATAATGCCTGTGAGGTTTTTATAAAGGTGATCAACTACGCATCTACCCAGCCAAATATCCCATATATGAGTGTAAAAGTGACTGGCTTTGCCCGGTTTGCTTTGCTGGAAAAAATGGATGAAATGATGTCGAAAGAGGAAGGCACCCTTATGAAGAGATACCTGGCCATGCTTGATAAACTGGAAGCAGCAGAAAGGGAAGAATGGCACCGTGTGAGGCACAGGGTAATGAGAGTTTGTGATGCTGCTGCCAAAAACAAGGTAGGGGTTTCCATAGATGCAGAAGAGACGTGGATCACCCAGCCCCTTGATGCGCTTACGATACTGATGATGGATACATTTAATAAGGAGAGGGCCGTAGTGTATAATACCACACAGCATTACCGGACAGACCGGCAGCAATTCCTGAAAGACAGTTATGAAGCTGCCGTGGAACGGAATTTCATTCTGGGGGCCAAACTGGTGCGGGGGGCTTATATGGAGAAAGAAAGAAGAAGGGCAGCAGAAAAAGGTTATCCTTCACCCATTATGCCCGATAAAGAAAGTACCGACAGGGACTATAATGAATGCGTAAAATTTTGCATCGAACATATTGACCGTATTGCACTGATGGTGGCTTCCCATAATGAATACAGTAATATGTATGCAGCGCAGCTTTTGCAGGAAAAAGGATTGCCGCTGAATCATCCCCATGTACATTGGAGCCAGTTGTATGGTATGAGCGACAATATTACTTTCAACCTGGCCAATGCCGGTTGCAGTGTGAGCAAGTACTTGCCCTTTGGTCCCATCAAAGATGTTATCAAATACCTGATGCGGCGGGCCCAGGAGAATACTTCGGTAAAAGGACAAACAGGAAGGGAACTGGGCCTGATTAGAAAGGAACTGACCCGAAGAAAATCGGCTGTTAAATCTTCATAAGTTCTTTCAGCCTTACAAGGTATTTTAGTTCATCTCTATTGATCTTCCGCATACATTCTGCAATGTGGCGGGCACTGTTAAAGATGCGCTGCCGGGTAAGCGTATCAATTTCGTCTTGTTTTTCTTTAAAAAAAGATTCGAAAAGCAAGTAAGCTTTTTCGGCAGGTTCATCATTGTCTTCCATGGTTTCAAATTCAAACTCTATCAGGAAGGCCCTGTCAGATCCAAACCGGTCAGTGCTGTGGTCGTAGTGTTTCCAGGCAAACTGCACTTCCTCATCCAGTTTCTTTTTTTCTCCAGCACTGATATTTTTATCTGCAGCGGCAATGGCATAAAAAAGATTGCCCAGTTCTTTATAAAATCTCCTGGAGTTTACCATAAGAGTTGTATTCAATCTGTATGTCCAAATTAGAATCCTCACCGGATTTGCAAACTGACTAAAATCAATCATTTTAATGTTTGTACTCAATTAACAGGTTCCTCACAACCAATCGGGTTAAATTCTTCGGGTCAGCCTATTCCTGTAAATTGCAGGCATGCAACAATATCATGATCTGCTGCGGCACATTTTAGCCAATGGTACTGATAAAAAAGACCGTACAGGCACCGGAACAAAGAGTGTTTTCGGTTACCAGATGCGTTTTAACCTCCGGGAGGGCTTTCCTTTGGTCACTACAAAAAAGGTGCACCTGAAAAGCATTATTTATGAATTACTGTGGTTCTTAAGAGGTGAAACGAATATTGCCTATCTAAAAGAACATGGTGTGTCTATTTGGGATGAGTGGGCAGATGAAAACGGGGAACTCGGGCCGGTGTATGGGAAACAATGGCGGCGCTGGGAAGGAAAAGATGGAAAAGTAACGGACCAGGTAACAGAATTAATACAACAAATAAAGACAAATCCTGACAGCCGCAGGCTTATCATCAGTGCCTGGAATGTAGCTGACCTGCCGGCAATGGCATTAATGCCCTGTCATAATATGTTTCAGTTCTACGTGGCGGAGGGAAAACTCAGTTGCCAGCTTTATCAGCGAAGTGCCGATGTTTTTTTGGGTGTTCCATTCAATATCGCTTCTTATGCCTTACTGACCATGATGGTAGCACAGGTATGCGGACTTGAGCCGGGTGAGTTCGTACATACATTCGGAGATGTACATATTTACAATAACCATATGGAGCAGGTGAACCTTCAGCTCAGCCGAACGCCTTATCCGCTTCCGGTAATGAAACTGAACCCCGAAGTAAAAGATATTTTCAATTTCAGGTTTGAGGATTTTACATTGGAAAATTATCAGTGTCATCCTGCAATTAAAGCGCCGGTAGCTGTTTGATTTTTTGAACCAAGAGCAATAATGCGAACGCTTCATTACAATAGCAATTAAATGATCATATCCTTAGTTGTAGCAGCCGCCACCAATAATGCCATTGGAAAAGATGGTAAAATGCCCTGGCATTTACCCAATGATCTGAAGCATTTCAAAAATGTTACATGGGGTATGCCTGTAATCATGGGCAGAAAAACTTTTGATTCACTGGGCAAAGCACTCCCGGGCAGAAAGAATATTGTTATAACAAGGCAACAAGGATGGAAAGCTGATAATACAGTGGTTGTTAAAAATATCGAGGATGCACTTTTTGTTGCTAAAGAGTCCGATGCCAAAGAAGTAATGGTCATTGGCGGCGGCGAAATTTATAAGGCTCTATTTGAAAGGGCCAGCAGGATTTACCTGACCCGTGTGCATACTGACCCGGAAGCCGATACTTTTTTCCCTGCAATAGATCCGCAACATTGGTACCTGGTGAGCCAGAAAAATCATGAGGCGGATGAAAAAAACAGTTTTAATTATTCATTCCAGACCTGGGAAAGAATTTAGTTTACGTAATAACCGGAAATTCCGGGAAGGCGGCCATTTTATAGTATAAAGATGTACAATTCGTATAAGCTTGCACTAAAATATCTTACGTATTGGCTAAAGGCTTCCAATGGCAAAGGTCATGGTATCCATTCTCCATTTGTCTTCGAGTTCATTACCCGGGTAATGAATGATGAAGAGTATTATGCTGAATATAAAAAGGGAGAAGCCCTTCGGGAACATTTTTTAAGGGACAAAAATGAAATTACCGTGCAGGACTTTGGTGCAGGTTCTGCTATCCTGCATAATAAAAACAGGAGTATTCGTTCCATTGCCAAAAGTGCAGCCAAGCCCCGGAAGTATGCTCAGTTATTATTCAGGATGGCCCGTTATTATCAGCCGGAACATATACTTGAATTAGGAACATCTCTTGGTATTACCACCAACTATTTGTCACTGGCAAGGCCTGCAGGGAAAATTATAACAATGGAAGGTGCTCCTGAAATTGCAAGGGTAGCCGGTCAGCATTTTATGGCCAATCATCTTCAAAATATATCCCTGATACCGGGGAATTTTGATGATACATTGCAAGATGTATTGCAGCAATTGAGGACGGTTGACTTTGCTTTTATAGATGGCAACCACCGTAAAGATCCTACGCTGAAATATTTTTTGTCTTTGTTGCCGCATATTCAGAACCATAGCATATTAGTATTTGATGATATACACTGGAGCAGTGAAATGGAGGAAGCCTGGAAAATCATCAGGGAGCATCCTCTCGTAAGATGCACTATCGATCTTTTCTTTATAGGTATAGTGGTTTTTCGGATGGAATTCAGGGAAAAGCAGCATTTTACCATCCGTTTCTGATTACCTGATTAATAACAGGCCAGCACCTTATTAAAATCAATCAGTTGTCTTAGTGCGGCTCCGTAAAAAATCAATATCTTCACTCTCGCCAAAATTTAACTTCTTTTGGAAAAAGATAATTTATGACGATTGGCCTATTGAAAGAACCTGCTCATGAAACCAGGGTTTCATTATTGGCAGAGGCAGTTACCACACTTACAAAAAAGGGGATAACAGTTATAGCAGAAAGCAATGCCGGTGAAAAGGCATTTTGCAGCAACAGCGACTATGAAAAAGCCGGTGCAACGGTAAAAAGCCGTTCTGAAGTATTGGCGTCCGCTGATGTGCTGCTATCAATCCATCACCCCGAGCCTTCGGATATAGATTCAGTAAAAAGCAATGCCAGCAAAATACTCATAGGTGTATTCCAGCCTTTATTTCATCTGTCATTAATGAAAGACTGGGCTGCTGCCGGAATTACTGTTTTCTCACTGGATATGCTGCCCCGAACTACCCGTGCACAGGCAATGGATGTATTAAGTTCACAGGCTAATATCGCAGGTTATAAAGCAGTATTGACTGCCGCAAATACATACAGCCGCTATTTCCCGATGTTTATGACAGCAGCAGGCAGCATAACACCTGCCAAGATGCTGATACTGGGTGCAGGAGTAGCGGGATTACAGGCTATTGCCACTGCCAAGAGATTGGGCGCAGTAGTAGAAGTATTTGATACAAGACCTGCCGTAAAGGAAGAAGTGATGAGCCTCGGTGCAAAGTTTATTGAGGTGGAAGGCGCTGCTGATGCCAGCAAGGCAGGAGGATATGCCGTAGAACAATCTGAAGATTTTATGCAGCGGCAAAAGGCAAGGATCGGCGAAAGCGCCGCCAAGTCGGATATTATTATTACCACTGCACAGATACCCGGGAAAAAGGCACCTATATTGATCACAGAAGAAATGATTGCATCCATGCGCAATGGTTCTGTGATCATTGACCTGGCAGCGGCCACCGGCGGCAACACCCCTTTTACTAAAAACAACGAAACTGTGCGGGTAAATGGTGTTGCCATTATAGGCGATTCCTCCCTGCAGTCAACTATGCCATCAGATGCAAGTAAAATGTATGGTAAGAATGTGCTTAATTTTTTACAACTCATTACCACCAAAGAAGGCGCACTAAACCTGAACTGGGAGGATGACCTGGTAAAAGGATGTTGTATAACCTATAACGGAGAAATAATCCACGAACGAATAAAGTAATACTATGGAATCAGTTTTGAACTGGATCACGGAAAATCAGCAGATCATTTACATCGTGATACTGATGATATTTGTCGGCATTGAAGTGATAGGCCATGTGCCCAGTGTTTTGCATACTCCCCTGATGAGCGGCGCCAATGCGATACACGGTGTTGTTATCATCGGTGCTATTATTGTGATGGGTAAGGCTGAAAGCGACAACTACTTTGCCTTGATTCTGGGTTTCCTGGCGGTGATCCTCGGAACCCTGAATGTGGTAGGCGGATTTGTGGTGACCGACAGGATGCTGGAAATGTTTAAAAAGAAGAAAAAGTAATAAGATCATTTTATGGAACTCAACATACTCACCCTTTGTTATATCATAGCCTCGGTTACGTTCATTGTTGGCTTAAAAATGTTGTCAAACCCCGGCAAAGCCAGAAATGGTAATTTGGTGGCTGCAGCCGGTATGACGATTGCCATACTTGCCACTATTTTTTTATACGAGGAAAACGGGCATAAACTCCATAATTACGGCTGGATTTTTGGCGGTATACTCATTGGCTCTGTTATCGGCACCCTCGCTGCCAAAAAAGTAAAGATGACGGCCATGCCTGAGATGGTAAGCTTATTCAATGGTATGGGAGGCGCCTGTGCTGCGTTGATATCCGTTTCTGAATTCAACCATATATATCAGAATTACCAGGGGCCAATGGATGTGGCTTATTCTTCCATTATTTCCCCGGGTTTCTACATCACTATTATTGCAGGGGCTATTATCGGTTCCGTTTCCTTTGCAGGCAGTGTGATTGCCTGGGGCAAACTGAATGGCAGGATAAAGGATTTTGCCTTTAAAGGGCAACACATCGTCAATATTGTAATCCTTCTTTTAGTATTGGTTGCTGCTGTGTATGCTTACCAGTCACAGTTTAAGGATATCATGATTCCGTTCCTGATGCTGGGTTTCTTTGCATTTCTTTACGGTATCATGTTTGTGATGCCCATTGGTGGTGCAGATATGCCGGTGGTCATATCTTTATTAAACTCTTTTACCGGTGTGGCGGCTGCCACAGGTGGCTTTTTGTATGATAACAAGGCCATGCTTACTGGCGGTATTTTGGTGGGTGCAGCAGGTACGCTGCTGACAATACTGATGTGTAAAGCCATGAACCGTTCGCTTACCAACGTACTGATCGGATCATTTGGTGCATCAGCAGCAAAGTCAGTAACGGGCAGCAAACAACAGGGAACAGTGAAGGAAGTTACGTTAAGCGATGCTTCTGTTTTGATGGCCTATGCACAAAAAGTGATGATTGTACCAGGATACGGCCTGGCTGTGGCACAGGCACAGCATGCCTGTCATGAACTGGAAAAATTATTGGAGTCAAAAGGGGTTCAAGTAAAATATGCCATTCACCCGGTTGCGGGGCGTATGCCAGGCCACATGAATGTACTGCTGGCCGAGTCGGATGTCCCTTATGAAAAATTACAGGAGATGGAACAGGCCAATGAAGAATTTCCCAATACAGATGTGGTGTTGGTACTGGGTGCCAATGATGTGGTGAACCCTGCTGCCAAAACCGATCCTTCGTCTCCGATCTATGGCATGCCGATACTGGATGTGGAACTGGCTAAGAATGTAATAGTTAATAAAAGAAGTATGAAACCCGGTTATGCAGGTATTGAAAATGAGCTATTCTTCCGGCCCAAGACTTCCATGTTATTTGGCGATGCCAAAAAAGTGCTGCAGGACCTTGTTTCCGAAATCAAGAGTATGTGATGCCGGTACATGGCCATTACTTCATAGTTTTACAGCATGCAGCTTCCCATTGCTTTACTCGACTCTCTGCAAGGCATAAAGGGCTTTGACAGGGAGGGTTTTGAAAGTGTACATACAGGCAATGAACAAATAACATCTATACGTATTAATCCCCGGAAGCCGGAATCACATTTATTCAATGATTCAGTCAATATAGCCGGAAACATTCCCTGGAGCAGTACTGGCTATTATTTATCCGGCCGTCCTTCATTTACTTTCGATCCGCTTTTTCATGCCGGTTGTTACTATGTGCAGGAAGCTTCGTCTATGTTTCTGGAACAGGCTATTGTTCAGCATACTGATCTGTCAAAACCGTTGAGGGTACTTGATCTTTGTGCCTCGCCAGGCGGTAAGTCTACACACCTGCAATCCATCCTTTCATCGGACAGTTTACTGGTGAGCAATGAGGTGATCCGTTCAAGAGTGAATGTGCTGAGGGATAATATCATTAAATGGGGAGGCGATAATGTGGCGGTCACCAATAATGATCCTAAAGATTTTTCCGGGCTGGAACAATATTTTGACATCATTGTGGTGGATGCACCCTGCAGCGGCAGCGGTTTGTTCCGCCGCGACCCTGCTGCCATTGCTGAGTGGAGTGAGAACAATGTACAGTTATGCTCACAACGTCAGCAACGCATTCTGGCAGACGTATTGCCTGCTTTAAAAGCAGGAGGGCTGCTCATTTATTCCACCTGTTCCTACTCTGCAGAAGAGGATGAAGTTATTTGCCAATGGCTGCAAGCCAATTATCCTTTAACAGTAAAAAAGATGTTGATCAGTCCGGATTGGGGCATTATTGAATCCGGTGAGGGATACCGCTTTTGGCCCGATAAAGTGAAGGGAGAAGGCTTCTACCTGGCCTGTTTTCAAAATAATATGGAAGGTAATGGGGTGCAATTAACACAAAAGAACAAGCAGGTACATCTTCCCCAAAAGGAAATACAGTTGCTGGAAAAATGGATAAGGCCTTCATTACATCATCTGGTGAAGTATGAGCAAACCATTTATGCATGGCCTGAGCCGTTAAAGCATGATCTCTACTGGCTCGCCAATAAACTCAGGGTTATTTATTCCGGAGTAAAATTGGGTGAAATTATGAGGGATAAACTGGTGCCTGATCATGCTTTGGCGTTAAGCAGTTTGGTGGCTGAAACGGTACCTAAAGTCAGCTTGTGCTTTGATGATGCTATTAAATTCCTGCAGCGTAAAGAATTTACTCCGGGCGAAATACCAAAGGGCTGGCAACTGGCAGCATTCAGCGGACATACTCTTGGCTGGATGAATGTTTTGCCAAACCGTATCAATAATTATTACCCCAAAGAACTTCGGATATTGAAAGAATTTCCATCAGCCTGAAAGGGTAAAAATTCTCATCTTTGCACTCAAATCTTGTCGTTATGAAGAATGGGATCATTGTTGTTTTGTCACTCTTGTTTTTTGGGCAGACCATTGCCCAGAAAACTGACCTGATGATAAAGCAAAGTGACAAGGGGTTATACCTTGAACATAAAGTTGCTCCGAAGGAAAGTTATTTTGCACTGGGGAGGTTATACAATGTACATCCTCGGTTCCTGGCCGCATATAATAAACTTGATTTTGCCAAAGGCTTACAAATCGATCAAAAAATAAGGATACCGCTGACAGATACCAACTTCACCCAGTCGGGAGGCAAGGGCACACCGGTTTATTATAAGTGTGCCGACAAGGAAAAATTATCATCTGTCAGCAAAAAAAATAATAATGTATCGCTGGCCAATCTGCGTTGGTGGAATAACCTGGCTACAGATGAAATGAAAAAGGATAGCAAGCTGATCGTTGGTTTTTTTCAGAGCAGTGAAATGAAATCTGTCAGCATTGCGGGCAGTCCCGTAGAAGAAGAAAAAACTGTTCCTAAAACCACGGATGAAAAAAAGGATGTTGTCCCTGACGCTGATCTGACCAAAAAAGAAGAGAAAAAAGTAGCGGAAGATGAAGTAAAGGCAGAAAAGAAAGAAGAAAAGAAAGACCCCCCGCCGGTAATAAAAGAAGTAAAGAAGGTAACCATAGAAGGGCAGGGGTATTTTAAAAATCACTTTGAACAGCAGATAAAAAATAACCCCCCTGTAAAAGATGAAACTGTTACTGCAGGGATCTTTAAAACACTCAGCGGCTGGCAGGATGCCAAATATTACTTACTGATCGATAATGTACAGCCGGGAACAATTGTGAAGATTATTAACCCCACCAATAATAAAGCGATCTATGCCAAAGTATTGGGGGAAATGAGCGGTATCAGGCAAAACCAGGGTTTACAGGTACGGATAAGCAATGCCGGCGCAGCGGCCCTGGAAATTACAGAACAGGATAAATTTATTGTAAAAGTGAATTATTGATTTCCGTTAAAACGGTAGCCTTTCAAAAAATCAACTATACTCATTCGCTTTTTACCTTCTAATTGTACTTCTGATAAGTGAAGGTATCCGTCTGTGCAGGCAAATTTTAAATATGTCCTGCCGTCCGTTTCATAATCCCCCTCAGTGCTTTTGGGATATGCAATTTCTTTTTCAGAACGAAATATTTTCAGGATTTTTTCATTGAGGATGGTAAATGCACCCGGGTAGGGGCTAAGGCCCCTTATAAGGTTATGGACTGAGTCAACAGGTCTGTCCCAATGTATCAGGCAGGTATCCGTATGGACCTTGGGGGCATGTTTTACATTTTCAGGTTTCTGATTTTCGATTTTCGGCTGTGGTATTTCCCGGATTGTTCCTTCTGACAAGCCTTTGACGGTGTCAACTAAAAGTTTTGCTCCGGTCAGTTTCATGCGGTCATGCACTTCTCCGGCAGTTTCATTTTCCCCTATGGGCAAACTTTGTTGCAGTAAAATATTGCCGGTGTCAATTTCATGTTTGAGCTTAAATGTTGTGACACCTGTTTCTTTTTCTCCATTTATGATGGCCCAGTTGATGGGGGCGGCGCCCCTGTATTGGGGCAGCAGGCTTCCATGTACATTGATAGTGCCCAGCGGTGGCATATTCCATACCACATCAGGCAGCATGCGGAAAGCCACTACAATCTGTAAATCTGCGTTGAGTGATTTTAGTTCTTCCAGAAATTGAGGGTTCTTTAATTTTTCCGGTTGCAGCACTTTTAATTCATGTTCAGCAGCATATTTTTTTACAGCACTTTGCTGAATTTGCATGCCCCTTCCGGCAGGTTTGTCGGGAGCTGTAATAACCGCCACAATATTGCACCCTGCCTGCACCAATGCATCAAGTGAGGCCACTGCAAATTCCGGTGTGCCCATGAAAACGATACGCAGGGATTTGTAATCTTTCATTCTTACTGCGAAGGTAAAACTTCGTACAGATTACTTTTTCCCAAATATTGTATACATACCATTACCCGGGAAATCTGCATCCAGCAAGTGCAGGAGCCTTGCCCCTTTAATGCAGGACCAAAATGCATGGTAAGTTTTGGGTTTACCCTCAATGTCAGAAAATTTTACCTGCCAGTTATTAGGAACAGAAAACTTACCAGATGATTTGGCCTGGGCGTATCGCATATTGCCGACTTGCCCGTTTACGGCCAGTATACTCCAATTGTAACTGTTGGCATTGGCAAAAACGAATGTCTGATTAGACTGGTTAATATTCATGCCGGCATAGTTACCTGTGTACACATTATAAAGCTGTTGCATTCCCGTAAAATCGCTTGTCCAGGTCCCCTTGAAATCGGTAGCTGCAACAGCGAACTTATTGTAAGCTGCCATCGCCAGCAAGGGGTTCATCAGATCAGTTTCACTGTCCCACCTGATGTTATAAGGGTCAAATTTGAAAGTGTTTATGAATGTGTTTTTGTCTGGAGTGATGAATTCAATCCAGCCGCTTTCTCCCTGCCTGAATAATACAAGAAAAACTTCTTTTCCGTCAGCGTTATTTGTTGCATTTCCGAAACCAAGATACGGCCTGTTGTAAGTGCTGATATAGGCGGTTCTGTAATTTTTTAAATAGCTGTACCGGGGGGCAACAAGAATATTCCAGGCTGCATTGGTAAGAGGCTCGGGGTCTGCAGGAAATATGGTTCCTTCTTTTGGATAATGGATCAGAACTTTGACGCTTCCTTTTGTTACTTCCACCCAATCTTCCTTTATGGTGCTTGTCCAGCCGTCATCAAAGTTGGTGATGTTGAATGCAAAGCCGTTTGTCACATCTGGGTTATTGTTTTGATTCACCTGCAAATTACCTGAAACATTTTCAGCAGGCTTTTTCAGGTCAATGGTTCCTAATAAATTTTGAATGGCATCGAGGTAATCCTGGCTGTTTGTAGTAGCAACAATGCTAACACATACATTATAGCCTGTCATAGTGGTCAGCATTACAATAGCATCAGCATTGTTGAATTTGAATTTGCCACCTCCTGCTTTTACTTTCCAGTCGCCCGCTGTTAGTGCGGAATTAGTTTCCAACCCGGTTGCATTATACTGTTTGACAGCAAGATTATTCCATTCGCTGGTGAAATCGTTGTCTATACTTCCTTTACTGGCGATACTTTTATATATACCAATCTGTGCCCAGGTACCTTTGGCCTGATTAATTATTGAATATGCCATTACATTTTCCTGCGGACTGGCCTTCCAGCCTTTGGGAGGAGTGTAAGTAAGCAGATCAAAAGTTTGTTTTTGTGCTAATAGGCTGCAACTAAGTAGTAGAAATAAAGGGAAAAATGCCCGTATCATCGTAAAATGTTTTTGTAAATACAGATATCCGTTCTGGTGTTATAACTAAAACAGCTTAATCCTGTAATTGGATTATTCCTGCTTTGTTCTATTGTAACTATTTAATCTTTTTTTCAATCCATCTTCATCAGCAGGTTT
>DASUDW010000289.1:0-9211 GCA_036275415.1 Chitinophagaceae bacterium
TTGCCTCCTTTTTTCTGGTAGCTCATACCGATCATATAGAGAGAGGCTGCATTTTCTTTATCGTATTCAAGCACTTTGTCCCAGTATTCAATGGCCTTGTCAAATTTACCTTTGTAATAATACGCCTCGGCAATCATGTTCAGGATATTGAGATCGCTGGGCTTTCTTTTCAAAATTTCACTGAGCATGGCCACCCCCTGGTCAAGGTCGCCAACATTGAGGTAAGCAATAGCCAGGTTTTCAAAGTAATCATTGTCTTTCTTAAGGCCCTTATCGCCTGCCATAATGATATACTTCAGGGCATTCTTATCATCATGCATGGCATAACAGATAAGGCCCAGTTCATACATCCAGTAATTTTTGGTGCTGTCCAGTTCTATAGCTTTTTGAAAATAAGGTACAGCCATTTTATAATTGGTCATGTCGGCATAACTGTGTCCAACCATATAGGGAATATCAGCTTGATCAGGGTTTTCCTTAGCAGCAAGGTTCAGGTACTTGATGGCTTCTCCATAATTGTCCATATCATAATGCGCCTTGCCTACATAGTAAAGTACTTTTTCAGCAGGATCTGCCGCTTTCAGTTTATCGGCATACAGCAACACATCTTCGTTTTGTTTTAACTGGAAAGACAGTTGCAGCAACTGCTTGTAATTAGCGGCTGTTTGTTCACCCAGTTCTGCAAGTTTTTTATACATATCCCTTGCAAAGGAATAACGACGGAGGTCGTAATAAGCGGATGCCAGTTCTGCAATAATTGCTTTGTTATTGGCATCATACTTTGCCGCTTTCTCGAAATTCTTTAATGATTCGAGCCGCCGCCCGTTTTGCTTTTCCAGTAAACCTTTTTGTAAAAAATAATCGGCACTGTCCGTACCAATCATGCTGATGGATGTTATTGAAGTCTGGGCAAATACGGATGAACCGATCAGCCACAAACAGGCAAAAAGAATTGGACGCTTCATAGGGCTTTTTTGAGGATTGGATTGAATTAAGCTACTCATGCAAAATAGAATTTGCTGTTGATAAATCAAAACAGAACCTTTTCTAAATCAGCCAAAACCGTTCCAAATTAGTATTATTTCAGAACGATTCCCCCAAGGGCAGGTAAATTTACGGTAACCCGGTAGCTTTTTTGATTCTTATCAACCAATTCGCACCTTACATTCGGGTTATAAACGTCCCCTGTGCCCCAGTATATTGCTTTGTCACTGTTGAATATTTCCTGCTTATAAGGCTTTTCACTTACCAGAATTTCCCAGTCGTTCCGCACTATCGGTGTCATATTCAGTATCACCAGCAGGTCATCCGCCCTTTTTTTTCCCTTCCGTTTATATACTACAACTGATTCCGCCCGATGGTTCAGATCCACCCATTCAAAGCCTTCCATGCTAAACTGTTTAATATGCAGAGCCGGCTCGGCTACCAGGAGTTTATTCAGGTCTGCCACACAATTCTTCAGTAACCGGTGGCAGTCAAAGCTCAATAACTCCCACTGTAATTCGGATTTATAGTTCCATTCAGCCGTTTGCCCGAACTCGCTGCCCATGAACAGCAATTTGGCGCCGGGGTGTGTCCACATATATGTATAAAGCAAGCGCAGGTTGGCAAATTTTTGCCATTCATCTCCCGGCATTTTATAGATCATCGGGCTCTTTCCATGTACCACTTCATCGTGACTGAGCGGCAGCATAAAGTTTTCATCATAGTAATACATCATACTGAATGAAAACTTGTTTTGGTGAAACTGGCGGAATACCGGATCGAATTTGAAATAATCCAGGGTATCATGCATCCAGCCCATCATCCACTTCATGCCAAATCCGAGGCCGCCCTGCCAGGTGGGCCTGGATACTCCCGGCCAGTCAGTAGCTTCTTCGGCAATCATTTGTACATCCGGAAAATCCCGGAATATCGTTTCATTGAGATCTTTGATGAATGCAATGGCCTCGAGATTTCCATCACCGCCAAATTCATTCGGCTCCCACTGGCCATGTTCCCTGGAATAGTTGAGTTTTAGCATGGAACTGACAGCATCTACCCTGATGCCGTCAATATGAAACAGGTCGAACCAATACCGGGCACTGCTGATCAAAAATGACTTTACTTCTCCCCTTTTATAATTGAAAATATAACTGTTCCAGTCGGGGTGAAACCCTTTCCGCATATCCGCATATTCATAGGTATGGGTGCCGTCGAACATGAACAGGCCGTGGGCATCATAGGGAAAATGTGAAGGCACCCAGTCCAGGATTACCCCGATCCCCTCCTGGTGCAATGCATCGATCAGCCGCATCAATCCCTGCGGATCACCAAATCGGGATGTGGCAGCGAAATAACCGGTACACTGATAACCCCAACTGCCATCAAAGGGATGCTCCATTACCGGCATGAACTCCACATGGGTAAATCCCATCTCCTTGACATACGGCACCAGTCTTTCCCTGATATCATCATAGGTATTATAGCTTTCTTCATCATTTTTATCAGGCCGTTGCCAGCTGGCCAGGTGTACTTCATATACACTCCAGGGTGCTTCCAGTGCATTCTGTTTTTTCCGGTTCTTCATCCATTGCTTATCCTTCCACTCATAATACATGTCCCAGGTGATGCTGGCGGTTTGCGGCCGCTTTTCCCAGAAATTAGCAAAGGGGTCACCCTTATCTAATTTACGTTTGGCATAGCCAACAATATGATACTTGTAGGCTTCGCCCAATTTGAAATGAGGTATGAACCCTTCCCAGATACCGCTTTTATCCCAACGGGGATATAGTTCGTATTCATGGTTCTTCCAGTCATTAAAGTTCCCTTTTACCGAAACAGAAGTGGCATTGGGTGCCCATACGCAGAAATACATGCCCCACACATCATTTACCTGTACAGAATGAGAGCCAAATTTTTTATATAAGTTGTAATGAGTACCGGCCTGGTAGTTGGCCACGTCTTCATCAGTTAATAAAGAGTAGTTCCATACCGGCTGGGTAGTATCAATGAAGTTCTCCTGTTCATATTTCTTTTTTACCGCCTGTGTATTGCTTTTTCCGATAGAAGAACCTGATTTTTTAGCTGGCATAAGAATGATTTCTTTTGTAGAGGATAATAAGAAATAATGAACCGGTTTAACGTAAAATTAGTAACAGTGAGATTCATTACCGTAATTATTTGCTTTTACTTTGTCATACCTTTTTTCTGCCTTATAAACTAACTGAGCATGTTCAATAAAACCTTATTCCTCTTATCCATTATTGTTTTTGCTTTTTTATACAAAGTTTCAGCGCAAAAAGTTGCAGTCAGCGGAACAGTCAGGGATACTATTGAAAAGAAAAATATACCCAATGCGGTTATCATGCTTCTGACCGAAAAAGATTCCTTGATTTATGGATTTACCCGTTCAGGAAAGGATGGCAGTTTCACCATTCAGCAGGTTACTCCCGGTAATTATATTTTGATGACCACACACCCCTATTTTGCCGATTTTGTGGACAATATAACTGTCAAAAACATACCGGCCTCAAATCTTGGCTTTTTACCCCTGACCAGTAAAAGCAAGCTCTTACAGGAAGTTATTGTAAGAAGCGGTAGTCCTATAAGGATCAAAGGTGATACCACAATTTATACTGCCGACAGCTTTAAAGTGAGTGCCAATGCCAATGTAGAGGAACTATTGAAAAAGCTGCCGGGCATTCAGGTAGATAAGAACGGTGAGATAAGGGCTATGGGGGAACGGGTTGAAAAAGTGCTGGTAGATGGTGAGGAGTTTTTTGGTGATGATCCCGGTATGGCTGTTAAGAACCTAAGAGCAGATGCAGTAAAAGAAGTGCAGGTATTTGATAAAAAAAGCGAACAGGCAGAGTTTACCGGTATAGACGATGGGAAAACCCAAAAAACAATAAACCTTAAACTGAAAGAAGACAAAAAGAAAGGTTATTTCGGTAAAATAGACCTGGCAGGCGGATTGACAAATAATCCAGGCAACAGGTTTAACAATAACCTTATGTACAGCGCCTTTAAAGGCAAACGAAAAATCGGCGCTTTTCTGCTGAATGGCAATACCGGGCAAGACGGTTTAAACTGGCAGGATGAACAGAAATACGGCGGTGAAAATGAAAATATGACAATGGGATTGGATGATGAAGGCGGATTCGTATTCATGACAAGAGGTGGCGGAACTGATGAAGAACCATTTGTAAATACACAAAACGGATTTATAAAAAATACCAATGCGGGATTAACGTACAGTAATAAATGGAATGATAAAACCACTTTTAATTTTTCTCCCAAATTCAACAGCCAGGTTTATAATAATAATCTTAGCCAGTTCACCCGGACTGCTGTAACCCCTGACTCTGTTTTTGATGCCAATACAACCAGGAATACTTACGTCAACAGGTACAACCTGAAAAACTCAGCTATTTATGATGTTAAAATAGATTCCAATAATTCTCTGAAACTTACATTGCGGGGCAATTATTATCATACCGAAAGCAGAGAAGAGGATTATTCATTTACTACCGGTGCCCAATCGGTTTTAAAAAATACAACACAAAGAAAATTTAATGGTTTATCCCAAAAACAAGCCTACAGTGCGAATATTATTTTCAAACATAAGTTTAAAAAGCTGCGAAGGACTTTGACTTTTACGACCGACTGGCGTTTCCTGGATACAGACATAGACAACCTGCTTCAATCCAAAAATGTTGGTTTTAAAGACGGTGTATCAGACCTGGTAATTGATCTGGACAGAAATAACCTTAACGCAAGAGTGTCCAATACATTATCCGGAAAAGTGGTATATACTGAGCCCTTATCCAAAAAGTATTCATTGGAACTGGGATATGAATTAAATCTCAATAAAGGCAAAAACGATTTCTCAGTATTTAATAAAAATGCTGTTACTGACAAGTATGATGTGCTGGTAGATTCACTGAGTAATAACTTCAAACAAACCATTACTATTAACAGGCCATCGGCAAAGATCAGTTTCAGTGATAAAAAAGTAAAGTTTAACATGGGGGCAGGTTTTGGTCTTACCAATTTTAACCTGGCAGATATTACAGCTGATACCAGCTATAAAAGAAATTTCATCAACTTCTTCCCAACTGCAGGCCTCACCTATAATTATAAATCAAACCATTCTCTCCGTATTACTTATACCGGTAACACATCACAACCAACTATTAACCAGTTACAGCCCTTAAGGAATAATAATGACATATTTAATCAATACAATGGAAACCCAAACCTCAAGCCTACATTTACCCACAACTTAAATCTTTCACACAATGGCTACGACTTTTTGAAAGACAGGTGGATGTACCAGTCGCTGAATATCAATGTAAGTACAAATGCGATTACCAATAACCGGACTATTGATTTATCGAACGGGAAAACGATTACTTCACCCGTAAATACCAATGGAAACATGAACCTGAGCGTATGGACCGGAATGGGCTCCAAGTTTAAGAAAATGGAAGTTCGTTACAGCATCGGTCCAACGCTTTCTTATAACCAGTTTGCGGACTTCATTAATAGTACAAAGATCGTAACCAAAACACTTTCTGCCGGCATGAGTGTTTCTGCTCAAAAAGCAAAAGACAAGAAGTACGATTTTAGTTTTTATAATGATTTCAGGTTTAACAATAACAGGACTACACAAACAAGCAACTTCAGCACAAACACCTTTGGCTTTAACGGTACCGTTTATTATAAAAAAACATGGTCGCTTATCAGCGATTACATGTACAACTGGCGGGAAAAGATTCAGGAAAACTCACCCAGGATAAGCAATCACATGCTGAATGCAAGGCTTCAAAAGACATTCAGAAATAATGAGTTTACCTTATATTTTGTTGTAAGAGATATACTCAACCAGAATATTGGTGTTGATATGAGTTTCTATGGCAATACATACAATGAAACGAGAAATGACCGCCTGAGACGTTACTGGATGCTGGGCTTCGCCTGGGATTTTAAGAACAAGGCTAAAAAAACAACTTCAACCCCCTCTAAATAATATTTATGAAAAAGCATTTGCTGATATGTTTTTTGCTTACGGGTCTTTTAAGTCAATTAACTGCCCAGCAGTTTATAGATGAGGCAGTGGTAGAATATGAAGTAAAAACCAATATTAAGAAAACAATGGGCAGCGGATTTTTTGCTGAAATGATGAAGGATTTACCGCAGTTCAGAACCGGCTATTATACGCTTTCTTTTTCGGGCAATAAAAGCCTGTACAAATTTGACCATTGGGATGCAAAGGAAAAAATACCGGAGTTCTTATTGAAAAGTGATGAAGAACATATGTGGTTTTATGATTACAACGCCGGCAAATACAATATTCAAAAAGATATCGCAGGTGCCAAATTCAATATTGAAGACAGCATAAAAAAAATAACCTGGCACCTCGACAATGAAAACAGAATAATCGCCGGCTTTAACTGTCGCAAAGCGGTTGGAAAAATTATGGACAGCGTATATGTATTTGCCTTTTATACCGATGAAATACTGCTTACCGGCGGACCTGTTTCTGTAAATGGCCTTCCCGGTTTGATCCTGGGTCTCACTATTCCCCGTCTTTATACCTCTTATATTGCTACGAAAGTTTCACTTTTTGTCGGTGATAAAACAACTATCAGGCCACCCGCTGCAAAAAAATATCAAAGTGCAGCAGCCTTTAAGAATGAAATCTACAGCCGAATAAAAGAATGGGTAAGGGAAGATGATAATGAAGATTCCAAATTATGGGTAAATCAATTTTTATGGAGTACCTTTTTATAAGAAATGGGTCTTGCCCCCTCTTATTGTAAAAGTTCTACTACGAGACTTTCACCGGCTTCAATCTCCCACCCGTTCAATGATTTTGTTTTTCCGCTGATGACGTCACGGGCCTTTGAAAACCTGTTCATCCTCTCAGCGAAATTTGACCAGTCTGGTTTTACTGCTTTCTCCCCTGTATTGGTAATAACCATCACCGTCTGTTTATCATCATAGCGAAAATAAATATAGAGGTTCTCTTTGGGCACAAACTGCATCGTTTTACCGGTGGTAAGCGCCGAAGATTTTTTTCTGAAGTTGGCCAGTGTACTGATATAATCATATGCTTCGTTTTGCTTCTCGCTCCTGCCCTCTTTGGTGAAACGGTTATCCTTTTCTTTATCATCCGGCCAGCCGCCGGGAAAATCTTCCCGTACCGGTGCGTCAGAGCCTTCTTTCTTGTTCTTCATCAACACTTCTGTTCCGTAATACAACTGCGGAATACCGCGGATGGTCAGCAGCCAGTTAATACCCATCTTTAATTTTTTCCAGTCTTCGTTTACAGTAGAATAAACCCTGTCCATGTCATGGTTATCCAGGAAAGTACAATTATTCATCGGGTTCTTATATAAAACATCCTGGGTAAGGGTGGTATAGAGTTTAGCAGTGCCGTTTAACCATCCAAATGATTCGTTCATACCGGCAAGCATGGCAAAACAGGTCTGGAAATCCAGCATCCCCCTTGCATTATGCTTAAAAGGAGCCGCAATATTATTTTGAGTAAAATAAGCATTGGCCACTGTAGTATTCACCCACGACTCACCAAAAACGGTGATACTGGGGAATTCTCTTTCAAGAGCAGCATTCACATTATTCATAAACTGTTCATCACAGTATTTATAAGTATCCACCCGCCATCCGTCAATACCATATTCTTCTGTTGTCCAGATAGCATGCTGAATCAGGAAATTAGCCACATAGGGATTCCGTTGATTCAGATCCGGGAGATGCGGTACAAACCAGCCTTCCAGCATTTGCGTTTTATCGAATGAGGAAGCATAAGGATCGTAAAAAACTTCTTCCCGATGGTTAGGTGCCTTATCGCCTTGCGAAGTATTGAACCAGCTCTTCATCGGGGGATCCAGCGCAAACCAATGATGATTACCAACATGGTTATATACGGCATCCTGTATCACTTTCATGCCTTTCGCATGCAGGTCATTGCAGAAATCTTTATAACCCTGGTTGCCGCCGAATCGCTTGTCAATTTCATAGTGGTTGGTAAACCAGTAGCCATGATACCCGGCTACATTATTGCCCCACTCTTTCATTTTAGGCATATCATTTTCTATCACGGGTGTTAGCCAGAGTGTAGTTACACCCAACTGGTTCAGGTAACCAAGATGATTTTCGATGCCTTTGAAGTCGCCCCCATGACGGGAAAATTTATCTTTCCTGTCGCATACCTTGTCACGGTATTCATTGATTACATCGTTTGACAGATCTCCGTTGGAAAACCGATCCGGCATCAGCAGGTAAATAAAATCCCGGGAGTTAACTCCCATTACCCTTGTTTTGCCGTTGTCCCTGCTTTTTTGTTTTAGTTCATAAGCAATCTCTTCTTTTCCGGGTACTCCGCCGGAGATGAGTATAGAAAACTTTCCGGGCCTGGCAGCAGGACTTATATTCAAATCTACTACGAGGTAATTCTTGTTTTCCAGTTTAGTGACCTTCTCCACCTTAACGCCGGGGTAAACAACAGAAGCTTTGGAGAACATACCTATATTATCACCATGCAACAATAACTGCAGCTTTGGGTTTTTCATCCCCGTCCACCAGTGGGTAGGGAAAACATCAGCCGCACCTGCACTGAAAGAAAATAGCAATAACCAACTAACAAAAAGCTTTTTCATGATACAGCGGTTGTTTTAGATTCTTTTACAATAAGTGCACACACAATTCCGGCGGTGCATAAGAGTACACCACCGATCAGAACAGCAGAAAGCCTGTCGCCATGCAGCACATTCTCCATAATTTTTCCGAAGAAAAGTGACGCAATTATTTCAGGCAGTACAATAAAGAAATTGAACACCCCCATATAAATACCCATTTTTTCTGGCGGTAAAACCCCGGCCAGCATGGAATAAGGCATGGATAAAATAGAAGCCCAGGCTATTCCCACCATACTCATGGATACATAGAGCATCCATGGAGCATGGATAAACTTAACAGAAATAAGGCCTATGCCGCCAATGATAAGACAGGCAGTGTGGGTGAATTTCTTTCCCAATTTACCTACCCAAAAAGGGATGGTAAACGAAAAGGCAAAGGTAACAAGGTTGAGAATGGCAGAAGTATTATTGGCATGTTCCAGGCCTTGTGTATAGACCTCGCTGTTGGTGGTGGCATTACCGCCGAAAATATCTGCTGCTACACCGGTACTGTAATAAAACCACAT
>DASUDW010000290.1:0-2218 GCA_036275415.1 Chitinophagaceae bacterium
AGCGGGTGCCGGATACGGAAGCTTCCGGCAGGGTTCATACTTCTGCTGCTACCGTGGCGGTAATGCCCGAAGCGGAAGAAGTGGATTTTGAGCTCAACCCGGCAGATGTAAAAATGGAAACAGCCCGAAGTGGCGGCGCCGGTGGTCAGAACGTAAATAAGGTGGAAACCAAGGTTATGCTGACACATATTCCTACCGGAACGGTTGTCGTTTGTCAAACGGAAAGATCACAGTTGGGCAACCGGGAAAAAGCTATGCAGATGCTCCGGACCAAACTATATGAAGAGCAGGTAAGAAAACAGGAAGAGGAAATTGCCCGTCACCGCAAAAGCCTGGTAAGTACCGGTGACCGCAGCGCCAAGATAAGGACCTATAACTTTCCGCAGGGCCGGATAACCGATCACCGTATCGGTATGACATTATATAACCTTGATGCGGTGCTGAACGGCGAAATCCAGGAACTGATTGATGCCCTCCAGTTTGCGGAAAACTCGGAAAAGCTCGCCAAACAGAATTAAGCTTTTCGATTCTGTCGGCCAACCCATGGCCTTCACCGAAAAATAACATAGCCTGAGGCGCCATTCTCTACTTTTACTGCCTTAAACTAAAAACTATGTTAGAACAAATCGTAAACCTCGTTAAGCAATTCGGTCAGGATACCGTAGTCAACAACCCTGAAGTACCCAATGAATATAACCAGGAAGTACTGGCGGATGCCAGCAGCACCATTACCAATGGATTTCAGAATATCCTCGCCGGTGGTGGCTTCGAGAATATCCTGGATTTATTTAAAGGAGGTGGTAATACTACCGGTAATTCAGGTGGCGGAATCGGCTCCTTATTGAAAAACCCGATTGTTACCATGATGGTGGGTTATTTCATCAGCAAACTGGTAAACAAATACAAAATGAGCCCCTCTTCTGCCAGTAATGTAGCTAATAACCTAATTCCCAACGCACTTAGCGGTCTCATTAATCAAACAAATGACCCCAATAACCCCAATGCCACATTGGACAACCTGGTAAACTCTCTTACCGGAGGAAACGATCAGGTGCAGGAGAGCAACCAGGGAGGCTTTTCATTGCAGAATTTACTGGAACAGTTTACCGGGGGCGGAAGCGGTACAGGAAATGCGGGCGGATTTGATATTCAGAGCCTTATTGGTAACCTCACGCAAAAAGCACAAAGCGGCTTTCAAAACAGGCAGCAGGGTGGTGGCGGCCTGATGGATATGATTAAAGGATTTCTGAACTAAGTTACACCGACGCAAAGGACATCTTCATTATCAGCCAATTAAGCCAATGTTGGTTTTTTGGCACGAAATTTTGAAGGATAGTATAGATTATTTCGTCTAACTAGTATTAGTTCTTTGTCAGCCAATTGTCAGTAATCTCACATTTTTTTTTCATTACTGAACTAAGAATAGTTGGTGTTGTTGTATGTAATCAGGTAAGGAACAGCATCGTATTGTTACAAAGAGGTGATGCAGTTTTACCCGAAGCAGAAAAGTGAAAATACCTCAAAAGTTCTTTTAAACTTTCATTAACAGCAAACATCATACTACAGGCAGTAAATTTGCGTTATACATACAGAATATTAGTTCTCACTATAAAAGCAGTCAATTTTCTCATAAGCAGTTAGTTTTGGTTGCGACCCCTGTTTCTACAGGGGTTTATTTTTTTATATACATCCTGTTGTATAAAAGAAAACCCAGAAAGCTTCCTGCAGCATCTGCTGCAATATCTCCATTATCAAATGAACGGTTAGGTACAAAATATTTTTGGATGAACTCCATTCCAATTCCGTAGAGCAAAACGGCCAGTGCTACATACAGTATCCATTTTCTCTTTATTGAAATACTGCTGTTATTATTCATTACCATCCTGCCCCACAGAAAGGTCATCACTGCAAAAAGGCCAATATGCACCCATTTATCAAACCATATTTTACTCAGCCAGTCTTCCTGCGGAAGTGAGGAACCGGGTAATACCAATAAAATGGTAGTGATGGTCAGCCAGGCAATGGCCGGCAACAAAGGTTTTTTTAAAATTGACAACATGCAGGAAATAATACGGCTCAGGTATTTTATCAACTAATAAATACCCCGTAACGAGGTCTTATGAATGAAAAGGGTTCCACTAATATGAAGTCCTGTTCACTATGATACACCAATAACGTAATTCAACCGGGGCAAAAGAATAAGCCATCCTTCGCCATT